>JAFATZ010000053.1 GCA_019243675.1 Ktedonobacteraceae bacterium
TTCGCGAGGGCTATGAAGCCGGGGACGCCCATGGGCAGCAGGGGCAGGGAAAAGAGAAGCGATGCCGTTCCATTGCGCATCGCTTACGTCGCTTAGATATGGTGTTCTCGTCATTCTTCTTCTTCTATCACATCTGTCTCACCCGAATCCTTTTTCAGACTGTTTCTCACACCCCTCAGACGGGGCAATGCCTTTGAGACTCGATGATGTACAGGTTGTCCTTGACCCGCTCACCGCTTTCAGACCCCTCAGACGGGGCAATGCCTCTGCAACTCAAGTGGTAATTGCGCTGAATGATCGAACGAAAATACAGGGCTGAAGACCAGAGTGTCGAACATTGAGCGCAAAAAGATTGCGCTCAATGTTCGAACTCATTTCGGATGGGAAGCTTTCGACGGTTCTTCATTCCGACCTTTGTCTTCCTCATTTCTTGGGACGGAATCAATGAGATACGCGACGTCACGGCGAAGCGTGAGCAGTTCGGCGGCAGCTTCAAGATGCTTGGGACTGACATCTTTTTCCCCTTGTGCATACGACCACTCTAGTGCCGTGGTGATCAGCTTCATGAGATGATCCATGAGCACCCGACCGCTTTTTTGGGGATCAAGCAGGGGGTGGGTCAACCAGGTGTAGATGCTCCCGGTCCACTGCTGCAAGTTCAGTGCTGGAAAAGAAGGACGATAAATCCGCTCTAGAGCCAGCAGAATATCACGTACTTCTCCCTCGGTATGACTGGCAATCCGACAATAGGGGTGAACGCGATCCAATCGTCGGCGAAATTGCATCCACATGGTCTCTGGCTGATCAAAGACATCCTTCAGAGGGATGCTGGCCCCGCGCCCTGCTGCGACTAAGCACAATCCTACCATCTGAGAGAAAGATAATTGGAGGTGGTCGGTCAGTTCTTTCAAGAAGATCAGATGCGGCATGGATAAATCATGAGCATCATCGACGACGAGGCACTCAACGCCGTACTGAATGAGTAACTCGAACAACAAGTATTTGCGCTCGCTCCAATGTCCCCGCCCTCCCAGACCCAGTGCGGTCAACAGGAAATTGCCCAGCGCAGCTTCTTTGGGATCATTTTTCGGCGCGGTCACTGCCAGCACTGGGTAGCACCTCCCTCCAATTGTTCCCGCCTGACGGCTGGCCTCATCCCGCAGATCGCCAATTCCCATCGTCTTGCCGGAACCCGGTTCCGCGACAATGACATGCCAGCGCCGCTTGTGCCAAGACTCTCGTAAGAGTCCCTGAAAACGGCGCTCAAAGGGGGTCTCGATAAAGCCATCGAAAAGAGGCAGAGCGGATCGCTTCATGACTCCATCTCCCTGTCACGATAGCGAATGGCGAGGTGTTGCACCGGATACTCTTTCACCGGATCAGGGGTCGCCTTGGAGAGCCTCAAATCTGAGCTCGGGTCTGGTGCGAGGTTTTCAAGGGCTTCCAACACATGAGTCGGATGGATCTCCTCTCGTTGTCGATCCAACTGTCGCGCCTTTTCACGTTCGCGAGTCAAGCGAGCACGCTGCTTTTTGGTTGCGGCGATCTCTTCTTGCATGCGTGCTCGAACCTCTCCCGACGCGGTGCTGGCCTCCTTCGCTTTTTGCGCATCGGCACTGCGCATCGCTTTGGCTTCCCATTCACTCACCCGCTGCCCCATAAAGGCTTGGCAGTAGGCTTCCCCGACATAACTGCCTTCAACGAACAGATAGAGCACGCTCACATCCCTGCGATCATAATACAGTTCCAGGTCTTTGCCTTGAAGGCGATTGAGCAATCCTGGGCACACGTACCAATATCCTTGAAAGGAGAGACGTGAGCCATCGTGGACCCGGTATTTGTGGCTCCTGACTTTGCGATTGGTTGCCTTCATGAGCAGGAGTTTGAGATCATCTGGTGCTCCCAAATACTGAGGAACACCCGTTTGGCGCACCGCCTCCTCCCACAAGACCGAGCGGATTTGCCGACGCAACCCATCCCAGCTTTGCAGGTAATCGTCCACAATGGCCCGGTAAAAATAGCGCTCTAGTTCCTCAAGGGTCATGGCTCCCGCTTTTGCAGCCGCTTCAGCATCATGAACGCCATGACTGGTATTGGGAAGTCTGCGCTCAAAGCGCTGGGTCATCCAGCGAAAGAGGGCCTCGACCGTCCCTTTGGCCGAAGGACAATATGGCGGGGCTTGTTCGGTGATGATGCCAAGCCGATCCACCAGCACCTGCCGCGCCCGCTCGGAAGTAAAGATTTTGCCTCGATCATGAAAGATGACCGCTGGTTTGCCGTAACACGGCCAAGGGTGCTGACAGTTGGCCTGCAAGACGAGACGATCTTTGGGCTCCAGAGCCATTTTGACCAGGCGCATGTAGTCCTCCTCTTTCAGAGGGCCGAGCGAGAGCACAGCACTCATGATGGCAGCGGTTTTCACACAAATGAGCACCGCTGCGTGAACCTGCCGCGTGACAGGAATTCCATCTGGGGTGACCACATAGAGTTCCAGGCTATGTTCATCAACCTGTGCCAATTGCGCCGGAGCGGGAATGGAGAGAGCAAAGGAGAGAGGAGATTGTCGCTCACGTCCAGGACCTCTCACCTGCTCACGCTCCCGGCGCACCTGGGGTTCCTGTTTGAGCAGGCGGATGTAGTCACGAACCTGATGGTAAGAAGGCAGAGGGATAGCCGTTGCGGTCTCCTCCTGGAGACGTTTGGCAACCCGTTTGAGCTCTGCATGTTCAGTGATAGCGGTCATCGAGAGCTGGGTGGGCAGCAGATAGAGCCGATGAATGACGTCTTGGAAAGCCGGGTGCAGGCCCCGTTCGCGGCTGTAGGTCGCATGAGGAATGCAGGCATGCACGCCGTGTTTGCGGGTGCGCTGTACCAGGCGTGACAGGGTTGAGCGTGCGATCTGCTGTTCTCTGGCGGCATCAACAACGGTTGTCCCGGATAAGACCGCTTCGACAGCTCGCACATTGCGCAGAAAGCGCTCCCGTACTGGCTGATCAAGGGTGGAGTCATCAAAGGTGGCAAGCAGGTCAGAGCGTTGTTCACGAGCCTGCTCAGAGCTTTCCTCCGGCAAAACCACCAGGCTCTCCTCACTCAGCTCGCAGGGAAGGGGATCAGGGAGAATGGGAGGGCTATCTGCAGCCAGATACATCAAAGGGGTAAGCCGCGTGAGAGTAACAGAGGCGAGATCAACAAGCAGGTGCCCGTGGGCAGCCGCATCGGCACAGTGCTTCCAGACAGCGGCTTCCCGCTCCGCCAGTGACCAGCGTTCTCCCAGGCGCTCAACCACCTCCTGCACACAAGCTACTTCAAGAGGAGGCCAGACGACCTGCAATGCGAGAGCAAGTTGCGACCAGGCGGGAAACGTCTGACGCCGGGCATGCAAAAAGACCAGATTGGCGTGTCGCGTCTTGGGCAAACTGGTTTCCGTCCCAATCCAGTAGACCCCTCCCTGCTGTTCGGCGACCTTGCGTGCCGCTTCGGCTTTGGCGCGATTGCGCTCACGACGCTTCTCTCGCTCAAGCCCGGCCTCTGCAATCAACAGATGACCATCGAGCAATTGGCCGATGACATCGGGCAGATAGACGTGAGCTTTGCCTTCAAACAGATAGTCGATCGTGTACGGAGTCGGCAAGGGGGTGGTGATCTTGTACGTAGCGGCAAAGGTGGCACTAATATCGCCACGTCCATACCAGCAAACCTGCGGATGATATTCGAGCCACATCAACAAGCGTTCTTCCATCTGGCTACAGAACGGTTGCCGTGTGGGCCGGATGTCTCCTGTTTTGAAGCTGGGAATCCATCCAGAAATGCTCTCACCGGCAATTTTGAACAGGTCGATGCCACGCACTCCAGTCTCAGACATGGGATGATCTTCCTTTTCGGGAACGTCAACACTCACCAAGTGAATTTCCATCTTCTGATGCAAAGTATACCTGAATGGAAGCTCATTTGGAAGCTGATCATGTGTTCTTGATCGAACCTTGAACGCAAAAATCGCTCATTGGGGCTGATTCCGTCGATCATTCAGCGCATTTACCACAACCCGAACAATGTGAGCATCAGCATCAAGCACGTCAAGGCCAGCTTCGACAACGCAGACCCGTTGACGGAGGCACAAAAGGCAGCGTCGTTCCAACTCATTGAGCACGTGTGCCGACGGCATGGCATTCCGATGCGTGCGGCAGATGAGCACGGCGGCATTGCCAGCCATGCGAGCCTCGATCCGGTGACACGGGCAAATTGTCCTGGGGCCTACCCGTGGGAGGAGTTGTTCGCGTGCTTGCAGCACAACAGTCTGGTGCCTGCTGGCTGGCGAGATGACCAGGAGCGTGGTGTGCTGCACGCACCCAATGGCTACGTCGTCATCCAGGGCTTTCGCAGCTACGTCTTGTCGCATCCGTGGGCGGCAGACAACTGGCCGCTAGAGAACGAACACCACTGCGAGCAACTAGAGCGCAGCAATGCGGCCCTGGGCGGCGGCTCCATCCAACGCTTCCGCAAGACGACGCTGGAATGGACGCCGCGTGCAGGGCTCGCTGAGCAGTGGATGGGCGTCGAGCTGATGGAGGTGGAGCATCTCCTCTCGGGCACGATAAATCGGGCCCCTACGGTGTCGGTGAAAGGAGGAGCCTAATGGACCTCATCAACGTCGTCTTCGCGGTCGTGACCGTCGTGGCCATCGTGGTCATGATGTTTGGGCTGCACGAGATCGACACGCGGCTGGCACGCATAGAGCACACGATGGCCGATGTCGGCGAGCACGTCTCACAGTTGCCCACGGTCAAAACCGAAGCTGTGCAGATCAGGGGACCGCAGCGCCAATTCAAATGGAGGCAAGGATGCTAAACACGTTTTTCTTGATCTTTCTGCCCCTGGTGCCCTTCTTCGTGCCGCTCATCATCGCGGTGTGCGTGTGGGCGTACCATGACATCACGTCGCGCCTACCGAGCGCGCAGCGTGCGACGATTGACCATATAGCCTACTTGGCCGCATCCTACGTTGAGCAGCTCTACGCGGAGGCGGGTAGCACCAACAAGAAAGGGATGGCGATGGAGATAGCGTCTTCGATGTTGGCAGAGCTGAAGTTGCCAGGGAACTATCCCACGCTGCTGAGTGCGGCCATTGAGGCGGCGGTACGTGAGATGAATGCGGGCAAGGACGCGACGCATGCCGAGGTGAACCCGCTGGCGCGGGGGGCGGAGCATGCATAGGGACTAGTCGTTGTCGTCTGATGACTTATCAAAGAGAGAAGGCTGCTGGCGTTGCTGTACCTGCTTTTGATCCTTGCGCTGCAACTCTTGAATGCTTTCCGCTGGTGTTGGTAAATCCTCTGGCATCGTCCCACCCAGACGCTTTATGGTTTCTCGCACCTCCTGTCCAACTTGGTAGTGTGTACTGTTTGCTTGCTCCTTCATGTTCACCTGATCGCGCCGTAATTTAGCATCGGTTTGGGTAGCGCGGAAGATGTTGGCACCCAACTCCTCGCTACCCATATAGTCCGAGATCTTCTGGTGATCTTCGGTGAGGCCCTTACGAACATGAATATCATTTTCCCTGAGACCTCCATAGAGTCCCATATATCCATGATCGTAGAATGTAGCGAAGTCTTGAGGGTCAATGACTCCTGCCCGCTGCGCCGCCTGTGCAAGCCTGAGATGAAAGGTGGTCAGCATGGAGCGCATGATGAGACGCTTCTGATCCTCTGGCAATGTTTCAAACTCATCGTCGAGTTCTTTGCGTCTGGTCTGGACTGCAAAGTAGGTTTGACCCAGGGCAACAATGGGCTTGGACGAATCGCCGTTCTGCACAGCAAGGTAAGCGCCGTAGCGCGAGAGATAGATGTCCTCGATTTTGCGCTGTGCGCCTTTACCCGCCGAGATCATCTTATCCGCATGGATAAAATGATCAGAGACGGCTTCTCCACTGTTCTCACAGGCTTTCTCAGCTTTCTGGATAACGTTGCGGAACTTCTGCCACAGCGTGTAGCCAAGTATCTTAGAGAGATCACGTGCGCTCCAGTATTCGCTACCATCCTCGGCTTGCTTTTTGATTGCCTCAAACGGCGAGACGTGTGAAGCAGC
>JAFATZ010000426.1 GCA_019243675.1 Ktedonobacteraceae bacterium
CATCTCACTTATTTCGCATAGCTGGGGAACGATAGTTGCCTATGAGAGCTTGCTTGATTTGGAGACAGAGCTTCCTACCTTTACACTGAGGAACCTGTTCACACTCGGCAGTCCTCTATGGATGGTACAACTCTTGCTCGATGACCGCTCGGGACGCAAGCCAAGCAATACTAGCATCTGGGTGAATATTCATGCCCGAGGCGATCCAATTGGCTCTTGGCTACGCCCAGGCTTCCAGGATGATAAGGATTTTGCGGTACCCTCCTTTGGCACTGGCAATGCTCATTTAAGCTATTTTGTGCCTGGCAATGTGGCGGTGCAACGCGATATCGTCAAAGCTACTATCCTAGGACCGGATCAAGGCTCAAGCAAAGATACACTCTTTGGAGGAATAAAATTGTAAGTTGAGAACTTGGTGGATAATTGCTTTACAATTATCCACCAAGTTCTCAACTTACATCTCACTCCAGAATTTTTTATCTTCCTTGGACATCGTACTGTGCTTAACCGCCTCGGCAAAGCTTTGCTTGCGTGGCCCCTGCTGCTGTTGTTGCGCTGCATCCCGTGTTTGGCGACGGTTCAACGTCAAAGCGGGTTGGCTATTGGTGAGCAGCGTGCTAAACTGCTCGGCACCGACCTGGAAGAAGAGGGCAAGATGATTGAGCTGGCGCTGGCTCAGGCTGATCAATTCTATCGCACCAGCCTCGAACTTGCTCCATACCTCAACGCTAAGCCGTAGTGATCGAGCGGCTTCGACCTTGCTCAGGTTACGACTCTTGCGCAAGTCGGCCAGAGTCGTTATTGTGCATTGTGAGGCTTGCTCCTGTGCTATTTGTGAGTTGAAGACGCGCTGCACAGCGGTCTGCAAGGCGCGCTGTGTGAGAGGTAAGAGGGATTCTTGTTCTTCTGTAGAAGGAACAGCCGTAGCGTGATAAGCGGCGATGAAGTCGATGAGTGCGGTCTGTTGCTCTGGATGGTCACGCAGCAGTTCGAGTTGAGCTTGTGTATCATTGGCCTCTTTGGCAGCCAGCCATGCCATCTTCAAACGTTGCAATTCAGGGGTGTTCGTCTCTTGCATCTCTTCCAACCTTTCTATCCTTGCTGTTGTACTCCGCCTGTCATGGGCGCGTTTACAGGCAGGTTCATCGTATATTGCTCTGCGTCGAGGCATTCACGTAGACGAGTGCGGGCACGCTCGTAGCGTAGGCGTACAGTGCGCTCGGTCTTCTTACAGACGACAGCAATGTCATCCCATTTCATACCCTCGATACCGCGTAGGACCATAATCATGCGATCCAAAGGGTCACGCAGATAGAGCAGAATACGCCTACTCTCCTCCTCGGCGTGTAACTGTTCGTACTGATCATATCCATCGGCTACATCGGCTACGGGGCCAGTCTCGTCGTCGGGCGGGATTGGCCGTAGCGGCTCCACTAATGCACGTGGTACGTGTTGTGGACGCCCCAGCGGACGCCCCTTTTCGTCGCGTCGATACTGCAGCCCTTCCTGACGCAACATGCGATTAAACTCATCAACACAGAGACAGCGTAAATAGTACCCGAAATTCTGTGTCATAAATACCTCTTGCGCATCTTGTGCCTCGCGCAAGAGGTGCTCGGCCATATTAGCGATGGCGTCTTCACGCAGGTCAGGTCGATGGCGCAGTCCTTGCGTATGGCGCTGAAATACCGGGGCGCAACGTTGGAGCAACACTTCCGCTAGATATTGTACCCCACTCATCTCATGGCTTGCCTTGAGTGTGCGTATCGTCAAAACAAGCTCGGTCTCGCTTATCTCGTAGCGTCCCTCCGCTGTCCGACGCTGCAAGCGCTCAGCAAGTGTCGGATCATTTAGGTCAATCATAGGTACCCCCCAAAAGTAGTACTACCTTCTGTGGTTCTCGCTTTCCCGTCTCCTCTATAGTATATTCTTTATATCATAGAAAAAAGTGGCAATGTGAAAGCAACAATATATATGAAAAAACTCTTTTAATTTACCCACATTGTCTAATTCTCAGGGGGAAAACAGACATGTTTGAAGTCCTACCAAAAGTTGCGAAGATGCAGGCATCATATGCTCTGGGCAAACCGCTTGCAAACCCGCTCAACTTGACAATCAGTGTCAGCTACCGTTGTAATTCTCGCTGTAAAACGTGTAATGTCTGGCAACGCCCGAATGACGACTTTACCATAGAGGAATATGATAAGACATTTGCCTCCATCGGTCGTGATGCCTATTGGTTCACCTTCAGTGGTGGTGAGCCGACGTTGCGTAAGGATCTACCGGAAATGATCGACGCTGCCTATCGGCACTGTCGCCCTGGCATTATCAATATTCCTACTAACGGCATTCAAGACAAGATCATTCCGGGTCGCATCGAACGCGTCCTACAGGCAGCTCCCACCTCTGACGTAATTGTCAATCTCTCGCTAGATGGCGTTGGCGAAAAGCACGATATCGTGCGTGGTGTAAAGGGCAACTTCGAGCGTTCCATGCGTACCTATGCAGGTCTCAAGGTACTCAAGGAACGCTACAAGAACTTCACACTCGGCGTCCACACTGTGATCTCGAACTTCAACGTCGCCGAGTTCGAGAATATTTATGCCTTCGTACGTGATGAACTCAAGCCCGACTCTTTCATCAGCGAGATTGCAGAGGAGCGCGTTGAGCTTGATACAGTTGGTATGGGTATCACACCTCCTATCGAGAAGTACAAACCCGTTATCGACAAGCTGCAAGACGGTATCCGCAAGGCCGAGTTCAATGGCGTCTCGCGCATCACCCAGTCCTTCCGTGATCGCTACTACGATCTGGTGAAGCGCACACTCGTCGAGAAGCGCCAGGTTATTCCGTGCATGGCAGGAGTTGCCTCAGCGCAAATTGCTCCCAACGGTGATGTGTGGACCTGCTGTATCCGCGCCGAGTCTGTAGGCAATCTGCGTGAGCACAACTACGACTTCAGATCAACCTGGAATACAGTCAAGGCCAACGAGCTACGTCGCAGCATCAAAGCAGGCGAGTGCTACTGCCCACTCGCCAACGCGTCATACACCAACATGCTCTGCCATATACCAACGTTGACGAGTGTAGCATTTGAGGTGGCCAAGAGCACCATGAACTAGCAAAAATATCCTACTGTTCTACAGGAAGGTAGCTTCACGTTCGTTACAGGAAGTAGTCCGCTGTTGTACAGGATGCTAGAGAGAGAGCTCGCATGCAAGGCACCGAGACTGACGCTCAGGAAAAGGACGAGCAGCCACAGCGTATTCGCATTCTGCTTGTTGACGAACACGAAGTAGTACGCAAGGGCATCTGTGCGATGCTCAGTGAAGAAACTGATTTCGAGCTGGCCGGACAGGCCAGCTCTGGCAATGCGGCAGTGATGCAGGCTATACAGTTGCAGCCGGATATTGTCCTACTCGGTATCTACCTTGGAGCAGCTAACGGGCTGGATATAGCACAACAGTTACAACGCGCCTGTCCTAATGTGCGCATCGTCATCTTCACCGCAGTGACAGAGGATGAGTATCTCATGCGCGCCATGCGCATTGGTGTACATGGCTATCTGCAAAAATCGCAACCGCTTGATGATGTATTAGCTGCCCTACGTGCTGTCTACCAGGGGGAACGTGTTATAAGTAATCCTCGTGTCATCTCTAAGGTGCTTAGCGAGTTTAGTTGTTTAACCAAGGAGCACCAGCGTATCCGTTTGGGGCTAAGTGACCTGGAGATAGAGTTGGTACGGTTAGTCTCCGAGGGATGTAGTAACAAAGAGATCGCCTCGCGTCAATTCTGGAGCGAGGTTACGGTAAAGCGCAAGATGCAGGACATCTACCGCAAGTTGCAGGCGAGCGACCGTGCGCACGCAGTGGCCGAGGCTATGCGCCTGGGCCTCATATAACTTATCCATTTTGTCTGCTTTGCAAAGGAGGAAATTTTATGACCACATGTCCGCAGTGCGGTACTGAAAACGAAGATAATGTTAAGAACTGCAAGAGATGCCGTGTGAATATGTACTGGGCTTTTCAGCACTATGAAGAGCTTGCATCTCTACGTCAGGCAAGTCAACTGCCTCCAAGCCCTCAGTCGGCATCATTCCTGGTGAATACGAGTAGCAGAATCGACGATGGCCCAACTGCAGGCTGGCTGCACAATACCATCAAAAAATTTGGTTTCAAAGAAGCTGGTAAAAAAGTTTGTACCACTACTGAATAGATGGCACGAGCCTTTTTTCTCGTGCCATCTATTCAGTGGAGATTACTTGTTTGCACCAGCAAGCGGGACGAACTGACTCGCCTGAGTAACGGATGGTTGCTCCATGCCACCGGCATTGAACCACTCCGCTGCTAGCTTGATCCCCTCGCGCAGGTCTACTTTTGGCTGATAACCTAGCTCCCTGCGCGCCTTCTCTACACTATGCATGTTATCAGAGCCAAACATCATTGCGCCCAGTTGTGTCACTACCGGTTTGCTGTGTGTCACACGAGCAACAATTTTCTCCGCAACAATGCTGCCGCAGTAAATCGGTAGATAGGGGAGATGGATGCTAGGACGCCGACCACCAACGGCATCTGCTATTGCATTGAACAGTTCCAATGCTGTGAGAGGACGGTCATTCGTAATATTATAGATATTGCCGGCAGCATTCTCGTGATAGCCAGCCAACATAAAGCCTTGAACTATGTCGGTCACATAGCAGAAGGGAAGGTGCTGGTTCCCACTGCCCAAGATATATGCCTTGCCCTGTTTCGTTCTCTCTGCCATACGTCCGAAGTGCAAGCGATCTCCAGGTCCAAAGAAGGTGCCAGGACGTAAGATGACGGTTTCGACATCACTACTACTCATCATTTTCTGCATCATCTGGTCTGCTTCAGCTTTTGTTATGCTGTAGGGATCGGGATCGGGTCGTAACGGGTCCTTCTCTGTCAAAAAGCGGCCATGCCCGAGACCGTAGACGGTATGCGAGCTGGTATGGACGAAGCGGCGCACACCTGCCTTCTGTGCTGCCTTATACAAATTGCTAGAACCAGTTACATTCACTAATCGGTAATCGGACAAGGGACGCCAGACACCCATCATGCCCGCCAGATGAAAAACAAGTTCAACATCTTTCACCGCAGGCTTTAACGTACTGGCATCCGTAATATCTCCCCATACTACCTCCACACCTTGTGCAACTAACGTATCAGCATGCTCCACAGGTAGCACAAGCGCACGAATCTCCTCGTTACGCTCTCGTAATTCCTTTATCAAGTGCCCACCAAGTAACCCAGTAGCACCAGTAATCAGCACTTTCATTACAGTTCTCTCATTTCTCGCCCTAGTTTCAATCCTCGGCAGTTGGTAGGGAACTACCGCAAAGCCTGTCTAAAAATGAACAGGCTAGTGTAGGATACAATAGATGCTCTCGTTGCGCACCCCTGTGTTCTTTTTCCAGAAGAGTGCGTGAGTATGTACTAGCATGGCATACGGGTGTACAATAAGACCATAGGGCTATTTGGTCAACTAAAAATGTACTTGCCCTATTACCTAACGAGTTAGAGAGATTATAGGAGAACCGGAGACCTTGAAGTACTATACAAGGAAAGAACGATGACGGACCGCGCACTAGAACGACAGTCAACACCTGACAAAGACATGGTCACGCAGCAGAAGATGCAGCCACACTACCCACAGTGGCCCACTTCGAAGCCAGGGCCGCTTGCTACCCAGCCACCTGCGGGCCAACACCCCATCAACGCATTACGTTCCGAGCAGATAGTTGAGAGAAGAGAATAGAGAGATCTACTCTTCCACAATCATCTTAAGTGTCGTCAATTGTTCAGCGTGTTGTTTGTCGTGCATGGGTAACACATTTACCA
>JAFATZ010000124.1 GCA_019243675.1 Ktedonobacteraceae bacterium
GATCGGTCAATTAAATGATAACATGCAAAAGAAAGAAAGTCAAGAGGGATACCCACCAAAAATGACGTGGCAGCCTTTTTATGGCTGCCACGTCATTTTTGGTGGGTATCCCTCTTGACTTTCTTTCTTTTGCATGTTATCATTTAATTGACCGATCAATCAAAAACTAGTAGCATACATAACAGTAGGATAGCTTGACATATGGCACGCACACCTAGAGTTGTAGAAGACCGTCGAGAGCAGATTATTGACGCGGCTATGCGCGTGTTCTCTCAGAAAGGGTTTACACGAGCAACAAATAAAGATATCGCGTGCGAAGCTGGCATTACGGCAGGCTTGATCTATCACTACTTCGAGAATAAGAAGGCTCTGCTTGATGCCATCATTGAGGGACGCTCCCCTTTGCGCCTAATGCGCTCGTTATCGCCGCATGTATTGGCGTTGCCGCCAGAGAGGTTTCTTCGCTTCCTAGTGCCGCAGGTACTAGGTATCGTCGAAGAAGAGAAGTTTGTGCAATTGATACGCGTCTTTCTGCCAGAGGCGCTTCATAACCCAGAAATGGAACGTACCGCAGCCGAAACCCTAGGCAAGGGGCTCAACTTTCTGACCGACTACTTTAGCTCTAAAATGCTGAGTGGTGAACTGCGCCAGAGTAATGCCGCTCTCGCCGCTCAAACTCTGCTAGGATGTATTATGGGCTTCGTACTGCGTCGTCAAGTGCTCCGTGATCCCACTGCTCTGGAGTACACGCACGCACAAATTGCTGAAGTCATTGTAGAAACGTTGCTCAAGGGACTGCTCCCTCGCTAGTTCTTTTTTACTCTTCTATTAATTGCTCAGTCAATTAGTTACAAGGAGATGATATTATGCAACACGAAATAGCCACCCAGAAACACGAAATAAAACAAGTCGCACAGACCACCTGCTGCATCGTTGGTGGTGGTCCCGGCGGAGCAATGCTCGCCCTCTTGCTGGCACGCAAAGGAGTGAAGGTGACGCTGTTGGAGGCACACATGGACTTTGAACGCGAGTTTCGCGGTGATACCATTCATCCATCGGTGCTCAACATCATGGATGAACTTGGCCTGACTGATCGTCTGCTACAGATTCGGCATACTGAGGCGCATAGATTTAGCATTCAAACAGAGAATGGCGAGGTAACTTTCGCTAACTTCGACGAATTGAAGTTGAAATATCCTTTCATCGCTGTGCTGCCACAGGCCAGGTTTTTGGATTTTATCACAGCAGAGGCTCAGCGCTATCCTAATTTTCACCTAGTGATGGGGGCACAGGTGAATGAACTGATTGAGGAGGACGGTAAAGTTTGTGGCGTGTACTACCGAGGCAATGATGGCTGGCACGAGCTGCGGGCAATACTCACCGTTGGTGCAGATGGGCGCTTCTCGCGCCTACGCAAGTTGCTTGGCTTTGAGCCGATCAAAACCTCGCCTCCCATGGATGTCCTGTGGTTTCGCCTGACGCGCAAGCCCGATGATAGAGAGAAGGGCCTCGTCGGGCGCTTCTCTAACAATGCTCTCGTGGTTACGATTGACCGCTTTGACTACTGGCAGCTCGGCTATGTGATTCCCAAGGGGAGCTATCAGCAGATACGTAGCGCTGGTCTGGAGCATCTGCGTACTTCTATCGCTCAAACCATACCAGAATTTGCAGACCGTGTAGGCGAATTACAAGAGTGGAAACAGATATCGGTGCTCTCCGTCGAGTCGAATCGCCTGCCGTGCTGGTATCGGCCTGGCTTGTTGCTGATCGGCGATGCAGCCCACACCATGTCGCCTGTAGGAGGAGTTGGCATCAACTATGCCATCCAGGACGCAGTAGTAGCAGCGAACGTCCTGGGTGACAAGTTGAAACACGGAAGCGTGCAACTCGAAGACCTTGCCAGTGTACAGCGCCAGCGCGAACTACCTACAAGAATCATTCAAGCGTTTCAGACCTTTATGCAAAACACAGTTCTGGCAACTTCTCTCAGTTCGGACAAACCGCTTACCGTCCCGCCACTGGTGCGTCTGATGTTAAGCACACCGATAATCCGCACCCTACCTGCGCGTTTGGTGGCTCTTGGTCCCTGGCCTGCTCATGTGAAGTAAGAAGCAGCAAGCAAAAAATGTCTCGGCAACACCGAGACATTTTTTGCTTGCTGAAATTTATGCTTTGGCGCTAACAACCTGCTTCTCGAAGTTCTTAAAGAACTGGTCAAGAGCCACTTTGACAGCGCCCTTGAGAATCATATCGGGCATAGCAGCAATCTTGCCTTCCATCTCAGCATGGGCATTATAGCTCAAGTTCGTGCTCTGTGCCTCTTCTGCTAGGTCAACTACGCATGTCGCATTAATCGAACCAAGCGAACTTGAGGGCTGAGCGATCAGCACAACACGGGAAGGAGGAATCACTTCGCCAGTTTGCAAGAACACTGTGTGAGAGCCTTTGAAACCAGGAATATTAGGCGAGATGACTAGCTTGAGCTGAGGGCCTGTTGGGAAATCGACAATTTCAGCCGACTCACAACCAGGAATACTGTCTTTAAGCATCTCAGGATTTAAGAGAGCCTGAAATACTTGCTGTCGAGGTGCCTTAATTTTCTGATTACCTGTAATGTCCATTGATAATAGTGTCCTCTTCTAGTAATATTTTTGTCATCAATAATGCGGTATAGAACCCCTTTGCATTATGCATGGAGGCATTGCCACGATGCTAATTATAAGCGCACATATCCGTATGGTTCAATGTGACAACTAGAAAGTACCATCTCACCTTCAAGGTGGAATGGTACTTTTCCTTTTTTTCGTGAATGAGAGGTAATTATTCAGATACCCGTCTAGAGTCCTTTCAGGAACTCAATCATTGCCGCATTGACCTCGACCACACGTTCCTGTTGAGTCCAGTGGCCGCAACCTGGGAGTATGACCGTTCGCTTCAGGTTTGGCACGAATGCTTGCTGGTTGGCGATGAGGTCGCTCACCCCGGGAAAGTGGAAGACGAGGTCACGGTCGCCGACGATATACAACGTTGGCGCTAGCAGAGGTGCCCCATTCCATGCCGCCATCAGTTCCCAACTCTTATCAATCGTGCGATACCAGTTGAGGCCACCACTGAAGCCTGTCCGTGCGAATTCGGCTGCGTAGAAGTCAACGTCGTCCTCTGTCAACCAAGCTGGTAGTGTCTGTGGTTGGGCCATGATATCGAGAATACCTTTTCCCTCGGGCACCACTGGCTGCTGCACTCCTTCTTGTGGCTGAGGGGCATCGCCGGAGGCAGAATAGAGGAACGTGCGCATGGTTGTACGCACATCGCGCTCCAACTCTGCTTCGGCCACGCCGGGCT
>JAFATZ010000368.1 GCA_019243675.1 Ktedonobacteraceae bacterium
GATTGCAGGAATAGCCGGGTCTTTCATTGGCTTGATTGCTGGCGGCGTCCTAGCTGTTATTCACTGGCGTCTCGTCTTCCTCGTCAGTGTCCCAGTTGGAATAGTCGGAACCATTTGGGCCTACACGATGTTGCGCGAAACAGCGACTATCCGTGAACACCAAAAGATTGACTGGCTGGGAAACGTGACTTTCGCGATTGGCCTCACCGTCTTCCTGTTTGGTATTACCTACGGGATTGAGCCGTACGGGGGAGCGCCAATGGGCTGGGGCAACCCTCTGGTCATCGGAGCAATTCTTCTGGGGCTTGTGCTTCTGGTAGCCTTCGTCTGGATCGAACAGCACGTGGGCGACCCCCTGTTTCGGCTCGATCTCTTCAAAATTCGCATGTTCGCCGCTGGCAATATCGCAGGTTTTCTCTCCGCCCTAGGACGTGGCGGGCTGCAATTTATGCTGATTATATGGTTGCAAGGCATCTGGTTGCCATTACACGGCTATAGTTTTGAAGAGACCCCCCTGTGGGCAGGCATCTGTATGATCCCCCTGCTGCTCGGCTTCATTTTGATGGGTCCTATCAGTGGCTACCTCTCAGATCGCTTCGGAGCACGTCTTTTCTCGACGGCTGGCATGCTTATCCAGGTGGTCGGCTTCCTCGGGCTGACCTTGCTGCCAGCTAACTTCAACTATACGATCTTTGCCGTGCTGCTCTTCATGCTGGGCTGCGGTTCAGGCTTGTTCGCCTCGCCCAACACGAGTGCGATCATGAGTAGTGTTCCGCCGGAGACACGCGGGGTCTCCTCTGGCATGCGCGCCACCTTTCAAAATAGTGCCACCCTGGTCAGCATCGGCTTCTTTTTCAGTATCGTCACCGTGGGCTTGGCGTCAGCGCTTCCTTCGACCCTCTCAACCGGGCTGATCGCGAATGGCGTTCCCGACAAGACGGCTCTAGCCATCGCGCATCTGCCTCCAACGGCTGCGCTCTTTGGTGCGTTTCTGGGGTATAACCCAATTGGAGAGCTTATACCGCCATCGGTGCTGCAAGCCATCTCACCCGCACATCAGGCGGTACTGCTCGGCAAGACATTTTTCCCGAACTTGATCGCTCTACCATTCATGGAGAGCTTGCACGCGGTGTTCTACATCTCAGCGGCACTGTGCCTCATCGGGGCGATAGCATCGCTGCTGCGCGGCAAGCATAGCGTCTATGGGCAAGAGCAAGACTGGGCGGACAAAGTGAGCGATGCAAGTACGCTCGTCCCCTAGTGAGCGCTCACACACTCGTTGCATACGACGCGTTTCTGATAGAAACAGGAAGGAGAAATCGTTGTCTGATACTCGTTCGCAGATAGCCCTCTTAGTGATGGATGTGCAGGCAGGAATTGTCGCGCGGTTTGCACAAACGGGCGACTTGCTCAAGGCCATAAATACGGCCATCACTGCCTCTCGGGCTGCATCAATCCCAGTAATCTATGTAGTAGTAGGCTTTCGTCCGGGCTACCCCGAAATTAGTCCGAATAATAAGTCCTTCTCTGCCATCAAACAGCAGCAATCTCCATTACAAGGGGCAATGACCGCAACGGAAATTCATCCTGCCATTGCCCCGCAGCCAACGGATATTGTCGTCACGAAACGTCGTGTCAGTGCGTTTAGTGGCAGTGATTTGGAAATGGTGCTCAGAGCACAAGGCATTTCGCACTTGGTGCTCTGCGGGATAGCGACCAGCGGGGTGGTCTTATCAACCCTGCGGGAAGCAGCCGATAAGGATTATCGGTTGACGGTCTTATCCGATTGCTGTGCTGACAGTGATGAAGAAGTCCAGCGCGTGCTGCTGTCCAAAGTCTTTCCACGTCAGGCTGAAGTAGTCCAGGCTCCGGTATGGAGTGCGAGGCTTCAGCAGTAAGCAGGCAAGTTGGGGCGGGGTGGCGATCGAAGGAGAAGGAGAAAGCCTGTTGCTCAGGTGCTCTCAATTGACCAATTGAGCGCCATCTACTACAATGTGAGTACGAGAGCCGTAGAGTACAAACTCAAAGCGCTCAGTGCGGAAGGAGAACGCATGCGTATTCGCAAAGCCGTGTTGCCCGTAGCTGGCTTGGGCACGCGGGTATTACCAGCAAGTAAAGTTATACCGAAAGAGATGCTTCCTCTCGTTGATAAACCGACATTACAGTATATTGTGGAAGAGGCAGTGGCAGCAGGTATTGAGGAAATCATTTTTGTAACCAGTCGCAGTAAGCGCAGTATTGAGGATCATTTTGATGTGTTTCCAGAGATGGAGCAAGTTCTGGAGCGCAAGGGGAAAAAGAAGGAACTTGAGGAACTGCGTCGTGTGCAGACGATGGCGATCTATACCGCTGTACGACAGCCCGAGGCGAAGGGGTTGGGCCATGCCATATGGTGCGCTAGGCAACAAGTAGGCGATGAGCCGTTCGTGGTCATGCTCGGTGATGAGCTGGTTGCACCAGAAACGCCGTCCTTGCCGCGTATGATGGAGATACACGAGCAGTACGGCGGCTCTGTACTCTCTCTCTTGCCTGTGCCACCTGAGGAGATTCCGAGCTACGGCATTGCCGCCGTGCAGCAACTGGCTCCAGATGTGCTAAAAGT
>JAFATZ010000443.1 GCA_019243675.1 Ktedonobacteraceae bacterium
TGGACTGGTGGCCCATACGGCGTAGGTACACGCATCAATATTAACTACACGCGTGCTATGGTGCGAGCCGCAATCGCTGGCCAGCTCGATACTGTCGAAACGTTTACCGATCCCATCTTCGGTCTACACATTCCAACAGCGTGCCCCGACGTGCCCGCTGATCTGCTCATCCCACGCAATACCTGGCAGGACAAAGATGCGTATGATCGCCAGGCGGCCGAGTTGGCGGCAAATTTTAAGAAGAACTTCGCACAATATTGAGGATATAAATCTCACGGTTTGTGTGTATGAATCTCTTTAAGATTTCGATTTTTTAGTGTAAAATGACACCATACCCAATATACCAGTTTTAAGGCAGGAGAGAGACTCGATATATGAGACAGGGAAGTGGCGCAGAATTATTAGGGGCCAATCACCCCTTAAGTGCAAGCATAGGTATCATCTACGTATCTCCTGATGACGACAGAAAAAGCGTACTAGCTGCTATCTTAACTCAGGAAAAGCTGGGTCGCACACAAGTAGCGGTTGTATTACCCAATCAGAACAAAGCCTTTCAGCGTCCTGGAGATTTTGACGATCTGAGGAGTATGTTCAGTAAATTGCAAGCTCAGATCATATTTATCATCCCAAGCGGTCCCGGTCCTTCCGAATTTGCTCGCCAGCGGCGTTTCACTGTCTATCCGTCATTGGAGGATTATGCCGAGGTACTGCAGGAGGAGGAAGAACAGCGAATACCAAACGGTCAGGCTGCTGGCGGGGCAGTTCTCGCTTCTCACCAGCAGGATGCAGAAGGTGATATGGATGATGCAGATGCACTTCCTCCCATTCCGACGCCTGTACCGAGTCCAGAGCCTACTCAGGTCAATGGCGGCAAATTCCCCAATGGGAAAAAAGAAGGACCAGCGCCCATTGATCTGTCTGTTAGCCGTCCCAAGATAACCACAAATCTGCCCACTGCCGAGCCAGTACAGAACACGACTCCCACGAAAAACACAGCGAAGCGTAGTAGCGGCAAGATAACAGCCATAGGTCCTATAGCCGCGACATCCACTGGCGCAAATGTCGCGAGTCGTCCCATTACCAATGTTCCAACCCCAGCAAGACGACAGAACAGAACGGGAACTGGTAGGGGAGGCCGTCGTTCTGGACGCAATGTACTTATCGCTGTTGCACTCGTATTACTAGTACTCCTACTTGCACTGTGTAGTGTTGCGTATGCAGCACCGGGTGCTCTCGGACCTCTGCGGGGACTTGCGTCACTTCTTCCTCACTTCCCGTCTGGGACTACTGTGACGATCACACCCGCTAACCCGCTCGTGTCAAACAGTTACGTCATCGAAGCGGTCACAGGGACGCCGAATGCCGCTCAGCATCAGGTAAGCGCTCGTCTGTTATCCCAACCGACTCCTTCTCAGCAGAAAACCGTTTCTGCGACGGGGACAGGGCACACAGATCCCATTCAAGCGACAGGAACATTAACGTTCAAGAATGGTATGTTTGTAGAACAAACTGTTGCGGCAGGTACTGTTTTTACAGGAGCGGATGGAGTACAAGTAGCTAACGACGTTGCAGCTAATATTCCTGCTGCTAATGCCAATAACAATACGCTTGGCATTGCAACTGTTTCTGCGCATGCAGTCGTTGGTGGCACTGCTGGCAATATTGGAGCAGGAGATATCAGTGGCACCTGTTGTGGATCGGGTTCAATTTTTGTCACCAATTCGGCCTTTTCAGGAGGGAAAGACCCAGTACGCTTTACGGCTGTAGCGCAGAGTGACATCGACAATGCAGCAAAACCGTTAGCAGATTCTCTGATTACCCAAGCACAGCAAGGACTGAATGCGCAAGTTCGTTCCGGTGAGAAATTGCTGGCTTCCCCTCAGTGTCCGTCAAATGTCACTGCCGATCATCATGCTGGTGACCGTGCTGACAATGTGACCGTGACCGTCTCAGCGAAGTGTGATGGTGAGGTGTATGACCAGAAGGGCACGGAGAGCCTGATACAGACGTTGCTGCAGCAGCGGGCCGATAGCTCGCTTGGACCAGGGTATGTGCTGGTGGGAAACATAGATATACAGACGACCGTACCGAGTAGCCCACACGGCAATGTCTCGCTGCTGGTAAAAGCTCAGGGCAAATATCAGATGAGTGCTGCTTTGCAACAGCAGTTGAAAAAGCAGATCGCAGGCAAGAGTGTAACTGAGGCCAGGACGTTGCTCAAGAGCCAGAAGGGCATAGCTGATGTGACTATCCAGGCCAATGGAAATACTTTACCGAC
>JAFATZ010000001.1 GCA_019243675.1 Ktedonobacteraceae bacterium
TTATATCACTCCATTCACCAAGCCATTATGCCCATACACCTCCCGTGTCCCACCGAACGCAACTAGGCTCACCTCTTTCTCATCGCCAGGCTCAAAGCGCACAGAAGTTCCGGCAGCAATGTTCAGGCGCATGCCGCGAGCGGCAGCTCGGTCAAATTGCAGAGCACGGTTTACCTCAAAAAAGTGATAGTGGCTGCCCACTTGCACGGGCCTATCGCCCGTATGTTTGACCAGAACTTGCGCAGTCTTGCGCCCTACATTGGCTTCAATGGGGCCTGCGCTCTCATGCAGCAGATATTCTCCTGGCTTCATCCGTGCCTCCTACTGAATGGGATCATGAACCGTCACAAGTTTCGTACCGTCAGGAAAAGTGGCCTCTACCTGTACCTCGTGTATCATTTCGGCTATCCCTTCCATCACGTCGTCACGCTTGAGGATCGTGGTACCCAGGGTCATGATCTCCGCTACACTTTTACCATCGCGTGCGGCCTCCATGATCTCTGCAGAGAGAATGGCGATAGCTTCAGGATAGTTGAGCTTGAGGCCGCGCGCTCTGCGTTTATAGGCCAATTCGGAAGCCACAAAGATTAAGAGCTTTTCTTGTTCACGTGTGGTGAGATGCAAAATAACCTCCTTCGGCGAGCATAGCCTTACTCAATATACCTTACGTGGCAGGATAGCTTCCTGCCCATAGAGTGCCAACTTTGCCGCCTGCCAGAAAGTTAGCAGGCCCGACACTATTTCTCGCCCCTGGCAGCCCAAGGCGCGAATAACTAGACCATGCGCTACTAGCGTACTCACTCCCCAGCATATTTCTCCAGGACGAGAGAGCCTCTGAGCTACTATGCTTAGTTCGCTTTCTAGGCTGGACCAGCGGGCTACCTCCAGCCCGACTCGGCAGATATAGAAACTGCAAAAGTAACTGTAAGGACCAAGCCGAGCCAAAGAAGAGAACTGGTGGTACTGCGGTTCGAGTTTGATACGTTCTATTGCCAACGGCTTGCCCTGTGCCGACAGATGCAGCCCAATGTGTAGTTGCTCATACTCAAAAAATTCTCCCCGTGCTGCTCGTCCTGGGGCCACCATCTCCCACCAGAAAAGACCTGCATCGGCTGCCAGCTCAATCTTGCTCTGCTGCCGATAGCGCGACCCAGCAAAAGGAATGAGCGCATCGGGCAGGTACTCAAGTAGTCCGCCTTCTCCTACCTGGATGTCGCTCGTTTGCGCAGCCATAGCAGCTTGCGGATGACTACGATAGATGCGCGTGGCACCTGTGGAAGTCAGTTGTACATAGGCTTGCGGCCCAACCTCAACAGCGATCTGCAACTGATCTCCACCTAGCACACCTCCAGAAAGATTGTGCAAGTGTACGAGTGCTCCGCCTTCTGCCAGTGGGAAGGCTCGTATTACCTTCAAGGGGGGTTGCTGTTCACGCACCACTAGCCTAGTTTGCTGAGTTATCTGATCATAGACGAAGCTCAGGTGCAGTTGTCCCTTGACAGTTGTCCGCCAGTTTTGGGTTGTTGCATGTGAATTTGGATATTCGACCACTCTACCACCTACTGCAAAGAGAAAAGTTTCACGGGAGAGAGCTGTTCCGGCAAAGGGCTAAGCCTCAGAGTGACCGCAAAGGTCACTCCTACTATACAACAGATTGGCGGGGCTTTGCCTGTATATAGTAGGGATGGCATAGCGATGTAGGCGAACATGGCGACCGCAAGAGATTAAGACCATTCCGATGTGGGGGTAAATGAACGGTGTGGTTTGGAATGGTCTCCAAGGGATCGCCACTACAATACATGTTTTGCCGTTCCTGCTTGTATTGTAGTGGCGACCACAAGGATCGCCCTGGCCCTACACTGCGTGTTCTACTGCAGCATGTTTGCACATGTCGTGGCAGTTCTTCTCCAGGGTACAGCACAGCGAGCAGATTGTGCCTCCATGATAGGGGCAGTCCGACATGTCCTGAGCCTCATAATCTTGTGCGCAGACTATACAATTTAGCACGGGCAGGTTGCCATTTTGGGCCACGAACACAGGAATGTCGCGTGCCATATAGTATTTGCCC
>JAFATZ010000074.1 GCA_019243675.1 Ktedonobacteraceae bacterium
CTATCCCTACAATAGTGGCCACCTGATGATTGCCCCCTACCAGCACATAGACTCAATAGAGAAGCTCGATGCTGCCACGCTGGCCGATCTTATGGCGCAGGCTCAACTTGCCCTACGTGCTATTCGTCTTACTATGAACCCCCATGGATTCAACATGGGCATCAACGAAGGGAAAGCCGCTGGTGCAGGCTTCGCCGAGCACGTTCATTATCATATTGTACCGCGCTGGAATGGCGACACCAATTTTATGCCGATCATCGCCGATACCAAAGTCTTGCCCGAGCACCTTGATACTGTGTACCACCAATTCAAGGAAGCAATAGAGAAGGTTAAGGACTAGAGCTTTCTCTCCTACCTCTTGACCTTATCGTATGTAGGTGGTATTGTTGTAGCAACTTCAGGTGTAGCTCACAAACCAGACAGCGTCGATGTACACACCACAGCTAGGAAGATCAGAGGAGTCTAGCATGAGCGCACTGTCCACACCTTCCCCTTTCTCAATGAGGTATCGCGTCGCGGCCATTCAGTATGACCCAATGTTTGGGGAAAAAGAGAGAAATATTGCCGCATTGTTGAGATTGGTTGAAGAAGCTGCCACTCATGGAGCACGTTTGATTGTTCTACCGGAAATGACGACCGTTGGCTATTGCTGGGAATCGCGCAGTGAAATTGCGCCATATGTGGAGCCAATACCGGGTCCGACTACAGAGCACTTTCACCGCCTTGCAGCACGCTATGACTGCTTTATTGCCATAGGTCTGCCCGAAGTAGACCCCATGACACAAGTCTATTACAATAGCGTAGCCCTCCTTGGCCCAGACGGATTGCTGGGCACGTACCGCAAGCTTCATTCTTACTGCTCGGAGCCACGTTGGGCACGTGATGGAGACCTGGGTATGCCAGTATGGGAGACGCCGCTAGGCCGTCTCAGCGTGCTTGTTTGCGCGGATGCAGCATACTTTGAGGCGGCACGCATTTCAGCACTGCGTGGTGCAGATGTCCTACTCTTCCCCACAAACTGGTTTGACGAAAAGTGTCCTTGCAGTTATTGGATAGCGCGCGCCTTTGAAAATGGTGTCTACCTCATTGCGGCTAACCGCTGCGGGCTTGAGCGTGGAGAACAATTTAGCGGTGGCAGTTGTGTGCTCAACCCTGATGGCTCAATTCAAGCATACCTTGATAATGGAGAAGGTATCGTCTATGGTGAGGTTGACCTCGAACGCAGCCGCGATAAGCGTTGGGGAGGTCAGGAGACAGTAGGGCACCGCTTTGCTGATCGCAGACCTACTGAATATATCCCCGTCGTACACAATAGCTACCTATGGGAGCCTCTACACTACCACAGCCTCTATGGACTGGGAGAACTGCCAACGGGCCAACTCTCTTGCATCGGCATCATTCAGACACACTTGTCCACTATTCCTGTACAATCACGTACTCAAACGCTACAAACGCTGTATACAATGATGCAGAGCTTTACGCACTATTATGCACCAGCTAGCCCTGATGTGCTAGTACTACCTGAACTGATGCTCCCCGGTCCTCTCCCACCAGAGAGTAGTAAACAACCAGACGACACTATTGCTCATTTCCGCGATGGTGCCATTCAAATTCCAGGGCCGGAGACACAGGCCCTAGTGACTCTGGCAGAGGAACTACAGATCAGTATGGTAGTCGGTGTTGCAGAAGAAGCTGAAGGTGTCTACTACAATACAGTGCTGCTTATTGATCCTGAAGGTATCTATGGCCTTTACCGGAAAATTCACCTCACGCAACAAGACCGCCTTTGGGCCTCTCCTGGCAACCTGGGCTTGCCCACGTTTGATACAGCCTTGGGTCGTATTGGTCTGGCAACTGGCTACGACGTACTATTTCCTGAAACACTGCGTGTTCTTGCCGCCAAGGGGGCGGACCTTGTATGCGCATCGGCATTTCTCGACTTCCCGGATGCTATCGGCTTAGCCTCAACAAGCATCCCACATCCCATGAACGTCGAGCCACAGGGATACGATCCGCTGCACTATCTCATCTGGCGTATACGTGCTGCCGAACACAACGTCTACCTCGCCCTTGCCAATTGGAGTGGTCAGTATGGGAATGTCACGGCTAATGGATTGAGTGGCATCTTTTCACCCACCTACACTACGTATCCCTGGCAAGAGGTGGTTGCAGAAGAGGATGAGCCATTCCTCATGATGACCGTTGATACGCGGGAGCAGCGCACCGGTCGCCGTACAACCCACCAATTAGGATATGCCCCTGGCGATCTGGCGGGTTCGCTCACAGGTGAACTTGCCTACGACCCACGCAATAGCATTCCCGGCAATGTGGTGCGCAGCAAACCGCTACTACGCAAGCGCCAGCCATATTGGTATCTTGACGTGGTAAGAACTGGTACACTGGAGAAAGGTGACGACACGGAGCCATCCTCATAAGAATAGAGCAGCCTATTCTCCGTAATTCTCGATGCATCAAAAAGTATTCACTAGCATTGACAGTACATCATTGCCTATAAGTATCACTGAACAGTTGTCTCTGGCTGTAACAGAGTACATGCTCTTGTGAATCAAAGTTGCTTTTTATCACCTCTGGAGTCTTCTCTTCTTCGATATATAGAGTTGTAAGCGAAGCAATACTGCCTGCAGCGATCTGATAGTATTGCTTATCAATCTCTACTCCAACACTATCATACCCGACGCTCTCGGCTGCTGCTATAGTAGAACCCCCTCCCATGAAAGGATCAAGAACTCTTCCTTCTCCCAAGGGGAGAGAGGCGTAAACAATTTTTCTCATAAACCGCTGAGGCTTGAGTGAAGGATGATTTGCGATGTCTCGCTCTTGCTGAGGAGTGCGTTCACTTGGCACAAGATCAGTAAAAGGACGCTCTGCAGAGTCACGACGCAGTCCACCCGTTTTCCACTTGCGCAGATTGTCTTGTATACGCCCTTCAATTGGTTTACGAAATAGTTCCCATGGTTCCCATGCTGAACGGGGTATCACCGTAACATCAGAAAACTCTTCCTCTGCATTTTTAGGTCTATCGCCGCCTTTTAATGTCTGTACAAGACGTACAATTTCACCACGCTTCTCCCAACCCGCGTCTGTTAAAGCAGTACAGAGTACATGAGATAAATGTGTGTTAGTTGCAACAAATAAATGTGCGCCCGGTACTACAACACGCAACGCTTTCACCCCCCAGATGGAGAAAAATTTATATAAGTTTTCTATATCCTGCTGATTTAAAACTGTAAAGCGTGGTAGAGGAGATCTGATATTCCCTCCCAAGGCAGGTGGTATACGCCACATTCCTCCTTTATTTCCCCTTCTCAGTTTCAATTGCTCTTTTTCAGAGTATTCTTTTAAGCCATAAGGAGGATCAGTAACGATTGCTTCAAAACTGTTTTCCGGTTGCTCGTCAAGCCATTCAAGACAATCATTATTATATAGTCTATAAGTCACATCCACCTCCAACTGGGCACTATTATACTATAGCAACAGGGTGGGTAGCAGGGCCGCCTTGTTGCGGTCGGCCTGCTACGTACCCTGTTATTTCTTTGTATCCTCATTACTCGTGCTACTAGTAGCTGCAGCCTGCTTCTTTACCAGAAGAGGAGCATGCTGCTCACAGAAACGGAAACTACGCCCCCCTGAGAGTAATTGGGCGTATGCTGCTGGCTCTCCACATGTATCACAACGTCCAACGTGCGTTTTTACGGCTTTCATAAACTCACCTCCTTCTCGGCGTCTGCCACAGGTTCGTCTAGTATGGTCAAAGAATTGAGAAGAGTAATCTCTAGCTTGTCGTTGACGGCGCTCACGTGTACTTCGCTATTTTTAGCGATGTCGCCCAGTAAGATACGTAGGCTAAGCGGAACTGTAAGCATACGCTCAATGACACGGCGCAGTGGACGTGCGCCTTGCGTTTGACTAAAACCTTCTTTGCAAAGCAGCTCTATTGCACTATCATCGGCCTGCAAAATCAAGCCCTGCTCTAGCAGACGAGCCCCTAATTCGTTCATTTGTAGACGAGTGATGGCTTTTGCTTGCTCTCTGTCCAATGCATGGAAAATGACAATCTCGTCGATGCGGTTCAAGAATTCCGGTCGGAAGCTCTGACGCAAACGATCCATGAGTTGCTCACGCTGCATCTCCTCTGCCGTTCCCTTCAGGCTTGCCCGGAAACCACTAGGCATCGAGCGACCAAGCATGTCGGTGCCGACATTCGAGGTCATGATCCAGATAGCATGTTGTGCATCAATAGTATGCCCCTGAGCGTCTGTGAGGCGGCCAGCGTCAAAGACCTGCAGGAAGAGGTCAAACACCTCTGGGTGCGCCTTCTCCAATTCATCCAGTAATACAACACAGTGGGGGCGTCGACGTAACTTTCCCGTGAGTTGACCCTCTTGATCGTATCCGACATAGCCTGGAGGGGCACCGATCATACGCGAAACAGCGTGCTTCTCCATGTACTCGGACATATCAACACGGATGAGATGCTCATTGGAACCAAACACCTCTGCTGCTAAGGCGCGTGCTAGCTCGGTCTTTCCTACCCCTGTTGGTCCTAAGAAGAGAAAGACGCCCATAGGACGATTACGGGCCTTCAAGCCTGCACGTGCAACTTGAATCGCCTGTGTTACACGGCTAACAGCTTCATTCTGCCCGATCACTCTCGCTTTTAGCCGTGTCTCAAGACTCAGTAAGCGGTCCCGCTCCTCACGACCAGGGGCGCGCACGGGAATACCAGTACGATAAGAAATCACCTCCGCGATCATCACTGCCGTGATAACGGGTGGTACCCCCAACTCGTCGCGGTCATCCTGTTCCTGCGATTCGTTCTCTACTGAAAAGACACGCGCCTGCGAACAGGCTTCGTCGAGCACACTGCATGCTTTGTCGGGCAAACGTAGGTTGGGAAGATATTGTACTGAAAGATGGACTGCCGCGTGCAGGGCCTCATCGGTAATGGTGGCATGATGATGCTCCTCATAGAGATCGCGCATGCCTGTCAGAATCGCCAAGGCCTCATCTGCCGTAGGTTCCTCTACCATGACGGGCCGTAGCCGACGTTCCAGCGCGCTGTCCTTCTCGATCGTGCGATATTCCTGCGGTGTCGTGGCACCAATACAGCGCAAGCGACCACCAGCCAGGGCGGGTTTGAGAATACCCGCTGCATCTATACTGCCGTCGGCGGCGCGGCCAGTTCCTATAAGCAAATGCATCTCATCAATAAAGAGGATGATGTTTCCACTTGTCTCTGCTTCTTCCAGAATTTTCAACAAGCGTTCTTCAAACTCACCGCGATACTTGGTCCCGGCTACTAATGAACTGGCCGACAACTCGATAAGGCGCTTGCCATGTAGCTCTGCAGAGACTTTGCCATCGACAATACGCTGTGCAAGGCCGCCAACAATAGTTGTTTTGCCCACACCGGAGTCACCTATCAGAATGGGATTGTTACGGTCCTTGAGCATCAACGTCTGCATCAAGAGGCGTATCTCTTTCTCACGCCCAATAAGTGGTGTGAGTTGCTTATTACTCGCCAACTTCGTCAGGTCACGTCCTAGGCGCTCTAGCACCGATGTGCCTCCCCGCACCCCCAACTCGGGGTTACTTGCATCGGAAAGTTCAGTCGGAGCAAGCTCTGGATTTGCACTAGCCGAGGGCACAAGTTCGAGTAAGGAATGTGCCTCGCTTGCCATAACTAACTCGATCAACTGGGCAGGATTGATACCTAGCTTGGTGAGCAGTTCATGGGTAACACCATCACCTTCGCTCAGCACCGCCTGTGCAATGGCCCGTTCATCTACAAAGGTCGAGTCGGCGGTCAGTGCGTTGTGCTCCGCTGTCTGGAGAATCTCTTTACAACGGCGCGTTGGCAGAATGGGTGTATCACTGGTGGCTTTACCGGATCCTAGTGCTAGGCGAATGACATCGCGCACTTGCTTTGGCGAGAAGCCCAGCGTACGTAGCGCGTCCTGTGTACAGCCGCCGTCAAGCTTGGTCAAAGCAATGAATAGATGAGGAGTTCCTAGGTAATCCTTGTGCATCTTGCGTGCTTCACCCAGGGCAAGCTCTAGCACACTACGCAGGAAACGGCGGTCGGACGAATTTTCAGGGAAGAAACGATGCTCCATAATATAACTATCTTCAAGTGCCTCGAAACGCGGCTCAATAGGTCGCTCCTTGTTCGATGGAGAGCTAATAACAAGACGTTGTGTAGGATCACCGTAGAGCACGTACGACATCCAGAACATATCGTTGTGATGATGCTTTACCATAGCTGTGCGCGTACGACGCATTGCCTCACCCAGTGTTACTCCATCAGCCACATCTTGATAGAAGAAGCTAGCGAACTCGCGAGAACGTTGCGGATGAACAGGCCAGCGAGCTACGACAACTGCGCCTGCTCCAGCCTTGATCAGGTTCTCGGCGAGGCGTTCCATCAACACGTCGTTCTCTTGCTGGCTCATACCCGTACGTTGACGTTCATCCTCGTAATAGCTTAGAAACACCAGAGGCCGTTTAGGTAGTGCTTGAAATGCCTGCTCGGCAGTATTTGCGTCTAGGCGCAAATTTCCCGCTAGCGCCAGTACTGGCTCACCGACAGCATTCGTGAGCGGCCCAGGCCCAGCGTAATGGATAACATGCGGCGCGTCAGTACTGATACGCATACGCATCTCCAACTGATTTACCTGCTGTCGATAGAGAATGCTGCGTGTCACTGCTTCTGGCAGAGAGGTGCAGAGCATAGCAACCTCTTCTTCAGCTCCTGACCGTTCATTTGTGGGATTGACGAGAAAGAGTATTGAAAGTCCTTGTTGGTCACGGCGGCCAAATTTTCGTGCTGCACGGTCTCGCGGCAGTACATCACGCCCAGTATGACTGAGCCGTCCGATGCTGGTTGCTAGGCACAAATAGCGGCCTTGTCTGGCGTTATATGCCAGCTCCCAGGGAATATCCGGTGTATTCGTGCTGAGAATAAGTGCTGTATCTATACGATACAGGGCATCCTGCACAGGTACAGGCAACAATGTCTCATAAAGCAGACGACTCAATGTGAGAAGAGAATTGTCCACCGCATTGAGTTTTACTGTCTGCAGCCCTGCTTCAGTCAATGCTGCTGTTTGCATCATCTGCGCTACTGCCTGTAGCGCTCTGCGTAAGCGTTCGCGTGTCTCTATAGTAAGATCAGTTATATGTTCTTGAGTAGAGCCATCGGGAAGATCCAGACGGAATCGATAGACATTATCAGTGCGTAGAATATGTAGTACGACAGGTTGTTCCATAGGTATTTCTCTTCCACAAGCTTCCTGCTAGAGTGGTTCTCTATCCTTTCCTCACAGCCCTTTACCCCGCTCAATCAGAAATCTATTACAGGAGTATATCACAAAATTGCCAGCCATATAGGCTCGCGCCCTCAAACTGCTGGCTGCGCAGAGCAACTCGTATCAGTATGGAGGGGCTGTAAGGAAAATAGCATATCTCGACCACTCATCACGAAGTCAAAATGGCTACCAACTGTCTTCATGGCTGTACAATCACCTGGCGTAGGCAGCAGGGTCAGATCCAACTCGGGGAAAGTGCTGGACTGCCGCTGTACCAGTAATGTATATGGGTTGTGTCCCATAGGCGGAACGTACCACGAAAGTGATAGTGTTGCTGTACAATTTTTAGGAATTACTACCCAACCGCCAAACATGGCCCGTTGTGGGTCATCGCTCTTGAAATTCGTAGGTGGCCCTACGCTATCAAGTGGATGATTGCTCAAGTTGTACGGGTCGTTGAGCATATCAGTTGCCACTCCCGCTGCGGAAAGACCCGCCGGACAGAGTAGCGCACCATTTCCCTCGATGTCATAACGTGGACAGTTGTTGAAGCAGAGCGGTGTTCCTGTATCGAAGCCATTGCCCCACAAAAAGGTTGCAGACGGCGGGACGTATACGCGGACATAATCGCGGTAGGTATCAAGCCCATACACGGGTCCAACTTGATTGTAGATAAGCCGCATCTGCATGACATGCGTTGCACCACCTGCCGCATTCAGTGTTACTGTATCGTGCATAATCGTGCGTACATACTGCGACCCTTTATTGGCACTCACGTTGGCTTGTACAACATAGAGACCATCGTGTGTGGTTGAGTGGTCTATCTGTGCCGCAGCTCCATACTGGATGAGTAGATTTTCAATCTGAGGGTTGGACACATAGATCTGCAGGTCTTTGGTGGTGAGAGCGTCCAACATCTCATGTGCAATTGCTATCAGTTCGGGGAGCTGTGCGTGACGAACTTTATCCTGCAGGGCTTGCGATAGTCTTGCTGTAAAGAGTTTGCGCGCTTTGGTGGGAGCATCGGGCGTGTCAGTAACGTGCTCAACAATCTCTTCTTTGCGAATGCCTGCATTATCTAACTGATAGTAGTGCAGGCGCGCTTCGAGGTTCAGCGCGGTGATCGTCTCGTGATATTGAGGTAGCGTGATTGGCCCGGTTGCTTGCAGGATACGAGCGATCAAGAAGGGCGAGATGACCACAACACCATCGATTGTGTGGCCAAACTCAAACTGGTACCTGTCCATAGCCAGTTGTGCAGAGGTAGGAAAATCGGCTGAAAGATTTGAGTCGCGTAGCCCCCAGTTAGGAATAGGCCACCAGGAACGATACTTCTCAGGGGCTAACTGCCCATTAGAAGGAAAGCTAGGGTTATTCTCCTCGAACAAACCAATGTCTTGTAGTGTGAGCTTGCCGACGCGACCGCCATTAATGTGCAATTCGCCAAAGAGGCCCGTAAAGCCACCTGTCGGACGCAATTCTGCACGGTCCATAGTCTCAATCAGAAACGAACGCGGCTGGCCAACGCCTAGCACCCATGCCAGAGCCTGCGGTAAATCATGCGCTTGCTGCAGAGCGCTACGTACCTCTGGTAGTACCTGAAAGACTTGTGCTACCAAATTTTTTTGCTGCTCGTTGAGCGGAAGCGCGTCGAGTGTAACCAGATGTGACTGTGCCACAATATCATCTAAGCGAGGCATCATATACTCTAGATCTGTCTGTACTTGGGACATGGCTAGCGGAGTTAGTAGGGGAGTTTGCGTGTTAGTTTCGGTCAAGCCTGCGTGCAGGCCAGGAGCGAGCGAAACTATCGTCTTCATTAATTGCGCTCCCATGTCGGTAGCGTCAACGGCAATCTGGCTTAACGCACGAGCAGAGACAACCTGTTGCGGCAAAATATTAGAGACGCTGTTGATAACCATATCTTGGTTAAGTAAGTCATGCAGCGACTGAAAATCATCGTGCGCTGCGACTACCTGCTGTTGGGCAGCCTGTAACTGTTCAGTGGTAATAGAGGTAGAGTGCTCCGTGAGAGCTGTGAACATGCCTTTCACTGCATTGAGACGCTGTATGCCTTCATGCGCGTAGCTATACATGCTGTAAGCGTTAACTACTTCGACGAGGGTAGAGACGGCGGGCAAGATAAGTCCTACTAGCAAGATAATCAGCAGCAACTTTGCCTTTTGTACGTCTTTTGCTGTTCTGTTTGCTGAACCTGGAACGCCTTGCCAATTTTGATGCGCTGGATACGCCTGTAATTCTGGTTGGCGTGGTACCTGTGCTTGCAATGCCGATTGTGCTGGTGGCTGTTGTGGTTGCCAGTTGCCGCTATCGCCCTGCTCTGGCAGTGGAGAGAGAGGCTGAGAGGGTGAGGGCATGCACTGATGGGGAAGTGTATTCACTTGGGAAATATCGGGAGAGACCTCACCGAGATAGATAGTAGCGCTCTTAACTGTGTCTAGTTGAGAGACATCTTCCAAGGCACCAGTAGTAGGCAATGGAACTGCCTCATTTCCTGGAGTATCAGTTCTAGGAAGTGGAGATTTGAAAAGGCGCTTCGGTTTATCAGACACGTGAATAAATACCTCCTAAGTATAAAACGTATCAAGAGGCGAGTTGTTTCTAATTCTCTTTATTACACCCCCAGTGGCTCTCCCATTTGCCTTGCCAAAGCCCCGCACCAACAGCTCTTCTCCCAAAACACAGGGGTGGGGGTTCGGCCGGTATCAGCATAACGCATTTAGCATATGATATACTAGAACAGAGCAAAAAGACACCCATATCCAACCTTGCATTTTTCTGAAACGTATATACCCTATATAACCTTAGAGCATAGCCCTGTTGGAGGAATACTGGATGGATGCCCATTTTTATTACACTGAAGAGATAGATATTGAACGACTTGCTACTGATCTTGTAAATGTATACGTGGCGCAAGGGTATCAGGCACAGCAGATAGGCAATAAGGATAACATGCTGGTGCAGTTAAAGAAGGGTGGCGATTTCGAGGCTATCCTGGGCATGCAGGCTGCGCTTTCGCTCACTATTCAGCGCACTGCTGGCGGCGTATTAGCGATGATTGGTCAGCAGAAGTGGTTAGATAAAGCTGCCGTTGGGGCCGTTGGTATTGTGGCATTGCCCGTGTTGTGGCCACTGGCATTGACCGCTGGAGTTGGTGCGTTGCGTCAGGCGAGCCTAGCTAATCAGGTGCTCAACATAGTGGATGGCCTGGTACGCCAGCAGCGACCCAACGTACAGGTTGGTCCTGTTCCAGCTCACCTGATGCCGCAGGTGCAGCAGCAATGGGCACCACCCCCTCGTGCGCAAACTCCCGTCTACACGCCGCCTCCGCCAACACTGCACTGCCCTAGTTGTAATACGCCCTATGCCCAAGGCGATACCTTCTGTTCGGGTTGCGGTCGTTCACTGACTCCACAAAAGACATATTGTGCAAACTGCCACGCGGAGCTGAAACCTGGGGCATCATTCTGTCCAAATTGCGGATCCTCGACCTTCCAGCAGAATTCGCCAACACAGGCACCTCCGCCAACTGTGCAGACACCTCTGCCACAGACGCCCGTTTATACACCACCGCCTGCCCCACAAACGCCAACCTATACACCTCCTCCGGCCAGCAGGGTTGATCCCTATAGCCCCACCGTGGCAGCGCAACCGCAGCCACAGCCCTACTATGTACCTCCTGTCACACAGCAGCCGTCGGTAGTACCGCAGCCGAAGGTAACGCTTATGCCGACTGAGTCTAAGCAAGAGCAGACACTTACAGCGCCGCCTCAGCCACAGCGGCCACAGACACCTTACTATGTACCGTCGCCACAGGCACAGCAAGCGGCAGCACAAGCTCAGACAGTGGCCAATCCACCTGTCCCAGCCAAACCGATTGTCGCAAAGCCGACCTCTCAGCCTGCCTTTGACCCCAGTACGCCCTGGGGAAGCCTGATCTTCGCAGATGGTAACCAGGTGCAACTGCAAGGGGAGCGCGCCACTGTTGGTCGCTCTGACCACGATGTCGGTGGCATTGATCCCGAAGTGGATCTGAGCAGTATGCAAGGCTCCGACACTGTCTCGCGCATCCATGCTGTCTTCGAGCACATCGGTAGCACCTACACGCTCACCGACCTCAACAGCACCAATGCTACACGTATCAATGGCAAGCGCATTGAGCCGGATAGGGCCACACCTATTAACGATGGCGATACACTTACCTTTGGTAAGGTAACGTGTACATTTAAGAAGTTAAAATAATGGAACTTGATCTTGAGCGTCAACAACAGGCGCGTGAATATGCCCGTAAGCGCCGTCAAATCTTCTATGTCGACCTCGCTATAGCCGCATTGGGCGTACTCTTTTTGTTGGCAAGCGGCCTGGATAAGGGACTGCGCAATCTGCTGCTGCCCCTCGTGTGGCACCCAATACCTGGCTGGTTTCCCCTGCAAATACTGGTCTACTTCCTGATACTTGTGCTTGCTTACCAAGTGCTCACTACACCGCTGGCCTACTACAGCTTCGTGTTGTCCCACCACTATGGTCTCTCGACAATGACGTTACGTGCTTGGCTTCTTGATCGGCTGAAAGGACTGGCACTCGGTCTGGTACTGGAAGTCTGTCTTGTAGAGCTCGTCTATCTGCTGTTGGCACTACAGCCGCAAACCTGGTGGCTATGGGTGGGATTGCTGCTGCTGCTCTTCTCAGTAGTGATGGCAAACCTAGCACCAGTGCTGATCCTGCCCCTCTTCTACAAGTTCAGGCCGCTGCCGGAAGGTGAGTTGACGCAGCGCCTCCTGGCTCTAGCACAACGCGCCAACACGAGAGTACGTGGCGTGTTCTCAATGGAGTTGAGTAGCAAAACGACAGCCGCCAATGCTGCTTTGATGGGCTTGGGCAATACGCGCCGCATCGTGCTAGGCGATACGATGCTAGATCGCTATACACCTGATGAGATTGAAGTGGTGCTGGCACATGAACTAGGACATCACGTACATGCCGATATCTGGAAGTTGATTGTGACTCAATCGGTGTTGACGCTGGGCGGACTTTACCTGACCAACGTTGTGCTGCACCAAGTGGTAGAGGCGCAGAGCTACCAGTCACTCACCGATGTGGCAATCCTGCCACTGCTCTTCGTGCTCATGGGTATCTTCGGCCTAGTTGTCACTCCCATCGGTAACGCTATCAGTCGCGCAATAGAATACCAGGCCGACGAGTATGCGCTGCAAGCGACAAAGAAGGTGGATGCGTTTAAAAGTGCGATGACGCGACTTGCTAATCAGAACCTCGCCGATATTGAGCCGTCGCCACTCATAGAGTTTCTCTTCCACGATCACCCGTCGATTGGTAGGCGTCTTAAGCATGCAGATGCTTTTGCGACCCAGCACGGCTACGCATAGACACCCAATTCCCTCTAATGATCAGCGATAAGCGTCACTTTTTCGCGCCCAGATCGGTAATACTCTATATCTGGGCAAAAACATGACATCCACTCGATTTTTACCCCCTGCTTGACAAAGGCAGAGTTAGAAGGTATACTCTTCTTTAGGAGAAGAAGAGTATACTTCGCTGCTCCTGTGTATGTTGTCTCTCTAGGCGTCTAGTGTGATTGAGGCCTTGGTGCAGGTGGCTGGGTCGTGGACTTGCCCAGTCAGCCGTCCACTACTAGGAGAAGCCTGTGAGGGAAGCAGGCTCATCTCTGTACGCCCACATGTACCTGTGCGCACCTCCCATCGCTGATTATCGAGCATACGTTCTCAGTACGTTTTGACTAGTAGCGCTTTTTTATCTCCCCTGAGAAAAGAGGCGAGCGATGTTCTGCAAGAAAGGAGCGAACCGACATGAAACCCGAGTCCTTTGATGCCTTCACCAAATGGTTAGCAACCAGCGAATCGCGCCGTAAGGCTTTGCGACAGATCGGTGGTTCTCTGGGTGGAGGAGCCCTCGCTGCGGCGCTGTTTCCCGGTCTGGCCTTGGCTGACAACAGCGCCTGCGCCCACTTCTGTGCCTCGGTCTTTGGTGCCGATACACCTGCGGCGGACCAATGCACCAGTGATGCTGCTCATCACAGAGGGCTATGCTACTCCTGTGGGCCAGCCAGTCCTGGTGGTACGCAGCCGATTTGTTGTCCCACCAACCCCGATGGCACCTGTAGCAGCTACAGTAGCGCCACCTGCTGTGGGAGCGGGCAAATCTGTCAGAGTGGCACCTGCGTGAGCCCGAC
>JAFATZ010000080.1 GCA_019243675.1 Ktedonobacteraceae bacterium
GCGTGCTCAGCGCTCACTTACGACGCCCGTGCGTGGCTCAGGCTTAGGGCTTTATATCTGCCGCCAGTATATAGAGGCAATGGGTGGCAGGCTATGGCTAGAGACGAGCCAACCTGGTGAAGGTTCAACGTTTAGCTTTTATTTGCCCCATGTAGAGGCACCGGTTACAACTGCCGAACAGGAGACAAATGTATAACAAAGGTGCTCTCTGGCATTAGCCAAAGAGCAAAGCTCTGCCATCGTGGCAGAAAAGGGAATCAGCGCTTGCCCAACACCGCTTCCCTCACAACCTCGGAGGCTGTGTTTCGGCTACTGATTAGGCTTCTGATTAGGCTTCGCATCAGGCTTCTGATCAGTGTTTGGAACAATAATTCGGTCTGGCTTCTGATCGGTGTTCGGGACAATAATCCGATCAGGTTTCTGATCAGTGTTCGGAACAATAATCCGATCAGGCTTTGGCTGTGGATTTGTCGTGCTCATTTTGCTATCCTTTCTCAGTGGACTTTTTGCTTTTTCTCGATTTTTCCTGTATACTGCTTTGGTAATAACAGGCGACCTCACGCTTTAATAGACGCAAACGAGAGTCATTTTTCCGGTGGAATATGAAGCCCTGTATCTTTCTTTGCTCTTCTAGTATGGATGCTGAACACAAATTTGTGATAGCACTCAAAGACGATATCCAGAAGGGGGGCATCACGGTATGGAGCAGCCGTACAGTAAAAAGGCAAGCACCAAGGAACAGGAGAAATGTGCTCCAAGAGGCAATTCGTGCGGCCAGAGTCGTTTTATTAATTGTCTCTCCTAGCACACAGGTATCTTACCTTGTGCAAGATACACTGCGCCTTGCCATGTATTACAAGCGTCCTATATGCGCCGTATGGATAAATGGTGAGCATCTGCAGGAATGCCTACCCAAAGACTTCTCTGACATAACTATCATCGCTGATGCACGGGGTCGAGATGATCAATTGCTGCGAACGGAGATCATTGCGACACTTGAGCAGGAATGGCTTGCTCCCACCGAGTCGGAACCCACTATTATAGCCGAACCAATGTGGAAGGTACCAACCCTTCTCACACCTTTAATTGGGCGAGAAGAGGAGCTGACAAGGGTACGTGAGTTACTGCTACGTCCAGAGGTTCACCTGCTCACACTGCTTGGTACAGGTGGTATAGGCAAGACCCATCTGGCTCTGCAGACCGCAATGCAGATGCGCGAATGTTTCACTGACGGCGTTTGCTTTGTCTCGTTAGCGGCTATCAGAGATCACACACTGGTCATTTCTACTATTGCCGAAACACTTGGCATCAAAGAGATCCAAGAACAAGCGCTTTTTGAACTGTTGAAGGTTTCCCTGAAAAACAAATACCTTCTGCTCATCCTCGACAACTTCGAGCATGTGCAAATGGCCTCACCGCAGCTTCCCGAACTACTGGCTGCTTGCCCACGACTCAAGATCATCGTCACGAGCCGTGCCAGCCTGCATGTGCGCGGCGAATATCAGTTCCCAGTACCTCCATTAGCACTACCTGATCGTACACACACGCTCAACAGCGAAGACCTTTTGCAATACGCGGCAGTTGCCCTCTTCGTCCAGCGTGCCCAAGCTATCATGCCCACTTTCCAAGTGACGGAGGCAAACGCTCGTGACATCGCCGATATTTGTGTGCGCCTAGATGGGCTTCCCCTGGTACTAGAGCTTGCAGCAGCCCGCATCAGGTCACTTGAACCACAAGCACTCTTAGCACGCTTGCAGCACTCACTCGAAATATTGACAAGCAGAGAGCAGGATGTCGATGAGCGTCAACGCACACTACGTAATACGATTGCTTGGAGCTACGATTTGCTCACTGATAAGGAGCAGCAGCTCTTCCAACGCCTCTCCGTTTTTGCTGGTGGCTGTAGGTTAGAAACGGTGGAGGCCATCTACACTGCTCTGGGAGATAACCCACTACACGTATGGGATATGCTAGAGTCTCTATTGGATAAAAGCCTACTGCAAGCTGTAGAAAGGGAGGGAGAGAGACGGTTACAACTGCTAGAGACCATTCGCGAGTACGGACTAGAACGTCTGGAAGAAAGTGAAGAGGCCGAGGCCCTTCGACAAGCGCACGCGGACTATTATCTGGCCCTGGTAGTGCAGGCTGCACCTGAACTCAGAGGGGCAGAGCAAATTGCGTGGTTGGCTCGATTGGACCAAGAACACGAGAATGTACGTGTAGCCTTATCATGGCTTGTCGACCACGAAAGAGGGCAGGCCGCTTTATGCTTTTGCGCTTCATTGTGGTGGTTCTGGCGACTACGCGGTCATTTCAGTGAAGGACGCCATTGGCTAGACAAGGCTTTGAGGCTAACGGAAGCAGGGGATCCTACAGTTATGCGAATCAAGGCATTATGTTGTGCGGGTGATTTAGCCTACTACCAGGACGATTATGAGGCAGTGCGCTCTTTGCTGGAAGAAAGTGTCAAACTGTGTAGGGCCTTGAGTAGCGAGAAGGACCTTGCCAGCGCTCTAGGCACCTTGGGAGTAGTTATCCATGCGCAAGGTGATCACACTGCTGCAAGCCGACTCTTAGCAGAAAGCGAGAAGCTCTATCGCAAGCTAGGCTGTCACTGGGAGCTTGCATATTTGCTGCGTAAGTTAGGGTTTCTCGCATTACAAAGAGGTCAATTACAAAAAGCTGTGGAGTATACGCAAGAAAGCCTTACACTCGCGCAGAAGTTAGGCGATAAATTCCTTATTACCACTATATTGAGCACGTTATGCGGCCTCACAGCTCTGCAAGATGATGTAAAACAAGCTATAGCGTATAATCAGCAAAGCCTCTCCCTCGCTCGAGAGTTAGGCGACAAGTTCCACATAGCTATTGCTCTACAAAATCTAGCGTATTGCGGGGCACTGCAGGGTGATTTCTCGTTAGCCATGTATGCGCAGGAGGGCCTTATGCTCATGCGAGAACTAGGCAGCAGAAAGAACATCGCTGATGCTCTACATACGCTAGGCTATGTCATGACACGTCAAGGCAATTTGGCGCAGGCTAAATCATGCTACCAGGAGAGCCTGTTGCTAGCTCAAGAAATAGGGTCTGAGACACAGATCACCTGGAACCTCTTTGGGCTGGCTCTCTTTGCTGTAGAAGAGGGGCAATTTCTGCACGCTGCACGCCTACTTTGCGCTGTAGAAACGAGACTTGATGTGAATGCAGACTTGAATACTGCCGAACGCGCTGAGTATAAACGTGCTGTAGAGAGCGTGCGCTCCAACTTGGGCATGAAAGCATTTGTTGTAGCGCGCAACGATGCGCGTGCAATGACACTAGAGCAACTTCTTGCGCCACCATCAACTCCCACTATGGCTCCTCCTCCTCCTAACTATCCCGATAATCTGACGGCCCGTGAGGTGCAGGTGCTCTCCCTGCTGGCTCAGGATTTGACCGATGACGAGATTGCACAATGGCTAGTGATTGCGCCGCGCACCGTCAATAGCCACTTGACCTCGATCTACAGAAAGATCCAAGCTTCTTCTCTTGATAAAGAGAGACACGGGACGCCGCGCAGAGTTGCGGCTCGCTATGCTATTGAGCACGATTTGTGTTAAGCCTCATTTTCCCCACAACAGCTACGTACTAAAATTACGTTCTTCTACGCATGTAATCCGCGTGCAGGCTAAGTACAATGCACAATGGGTGTGATTCACCTAGTCCTGAGACAGGAGCGGAAACAAATAAATGGATCAGCCACGAGAATACCCATTACATTCCATGAGCCTCCCTCTGCTCGCAGAGTATTGTGCCTGGGAACTCGCACTGTACCAGCACAGCGAGGCATACAAAGATCAACATTGCGTAGAGCTTTTCCGCCGTGTGACTATACTACGCGATGCCGCGGCATGGCAAGTTGCGCGGCAGTGCTTCACCGACATCATCTATCATTGGCTGCGTACACATCCAGATAGAGAAGCGCTGTGCCAGCTCAATAGTGAAGAATACTACGTAGCCGCAGCCTATGCACGCTTCTGGCAAGCTACCACGATTGAGCGGCGGCTAATTATACCATCTCTCGCCATAGGACTGCATTACTTGCGGATAAGCCTAAATTGCGCAGTTCTCGAAGCCCTACGCAGTGCAGCGAAACCCGCAATATCTGTTCTGGAGCAGGTAACGCAGTCACCATCGCAAACTCGTAGCGAGACAGAGGCGCTCTGGGAGAAAATGCAACACCTGCTCTCCGACGAGCACGACCGACGTCTGGCCTACCTGCTCTACTACTGCGGCCTCAAGCCACGCGAAATCGTCCAGCTTTACCCACACGAGTTTGGCGACGTGCAGGAAATCTACCGTTTGCGCTGTAGGATTGTAGAGCGTTTACAAGACATGTTGTAGGAGTCTTTCGCTCAACATTCCCCTAGCTGTGTGCTAGGGGAAATTTTTTGCATGGCGACCTTTGAGTCTTCGCTACGATGCATGTTTTGCTGTTCATACATCTCGTGTATAGCAGTGGTGACCCTTGCGGTCGCCATGCCTCCCTGCCTAGGACGCTCTATGCTCTTCTGTTTACTCAAGCGGCTACTCGTGGTGCAGGAATGGGCCATCCCAAACCCTCGGCAACTTCAATCCAGCCTTCAATGGCCTCTTTGCCCTGGCTTACCGCCTCTTCATAAGTTTTTCCGTGTGTCATGCATCCTGGGAGTTCGGGAACAGTGACCACGAAGATTTTATCCTCTTCATCCCATTGGATCATCATAGAGTAGTGAATGTCTCTCATAGTCTCTCTCCTAAAGCTGCTAATGCTTGCCTGACCTGCTTTATTTGATATTTCTCAGCATCTGCTCCATCTTTTCCTGAGAGGGTCACGTTTTTGCGTCGAGCGTGAGATGGCGAGGTATGCCAACCACAAGGCCACTCCTCTACACGAGTAAAGCCTTTGTCAGTGTGTTGTAGAGTAGGGCGAGGGCAAGG
>JAFATZ010000085.1 GCA_019243675.1 Ktedonobacteraceae bacterium
CGTTTTTCCCCTCATAGCTTGGCTATTGGCAACGCTTTACTTGCTGCTACAACAGTCCCCACTGTTTCATCATCACCTAATAGTACTGATCCCTCCGCTACTCTCCCTGGCGATTATGGGTATCCCAGGCTTTCCCATGCTGGGCAAAAAAGAGGGCTTCTCCGATATACTTATCAACAGTGTAACTGCTATTACTGCATGTGTTTTACTTTTTGCAGCCGTGCAGAATTGGCAAAGCGAGCAACGCTACTTTAGCGATCAACGACAGCAAGCCACCAACTCTATACATTTAAATCAGCAGATTGTTCAAGACTTGCAAGCTAACACGGCACCTAGTCAACTCGTTGTGACCGATGACCAATTCGTGGTCGGTCTCGCCAATAGGAGCACGCCAGCCTCGTTGGTGGACACCTCGATTGTACGTATCACCACAGGCTACGTGACGGTATCTCGGCTCATTTCTGCAGCTTCTCAGCCAGAGGTACAGGCAGTGCTTTTTTACACGGGACGCCTTAACAGACAGGATATGACTAGTTTCCACACCTGGGTCACTCATCACTTCCGTCTCGTCAAACGTTATATATCTGGTGGCGAGTTGTGGAGTAAAGTATAATTGTTTAATAAGAAGAAAAGGAGCATTGTATGCCAAAGAAGAAAACGTTCAGCACGATGGAGATTATCCTGGTAGCTGTCCTGCTAGGTTCGCTCATCCTGTCATTTATTCAGGCACGTCAAGAGGAAGAGGGCCGTTCATAAGAAGCGGTAGCTAGACCAAAACGAGGCTATACAGCAATGAGAGACTTTGCGTTCTCAATGACCTCTCTATACCCTTGTACCAGGCTCTCCATAGCTTCAAACCACGAATGTCGACTGGCTGAGATGAGAGCAGCATTACCTAGCTCGTGACGCAACTGTTGTTGCTCAACGAGCCTAGTGAGTAGTGCGCGATAGCCTGACACCATCTCTTGTTCAGATAAATGCCGCGGGTTCAGCAGCAAGCCAGTTCGCTCGTGCTCTACCAAGTCACACACCCCATCCGCAAGCAATCCCCCCACTGGCAGATGGGATGCCATAGCCTCTAATACCACCTGTCCAAAGGTTTCTGTAGTGGATGGGAAGGCAAACACGTCTGCCGATGCATACGCTGTAGCCAGCGGTTCGCCTGAAAGATACCCGGTGAAGGTGACGGGAACATCGGCTAGCTCTTGCTGCAGTTCCATGTAAGCTGGCCCATTACCGACAATTGCGAGATGGCAGCGTCGATGATCCATATCGCGATAGGACTGTGCCAGCAGACGCAGATTCTTCTCCCACGACACACGTCCAACATAGAGCAGAATCACCTTATTTTTAGGCTGTGCCCGCTCCTTGAGCCAGGTAGCGCGTAATGCCTCACTCCTACGTGCAGGACGGAAGAGATCGGTGTCTATGCCACGTGACCAGATACGTAGGTGCTCAAAGCCCTGTGCGCGCAACATCCTAGCTGCCGATGGGGAAGGACAAAAGGTTAAGTCACATTGATTGTGTATAAAACGTGTATAGAGCCATACAGGCTGCGTTAGCAGGGGAACCCCAAAGTGCGCACAATAGGTAGCCAGATTGGTGTGATAGGAAGAGACGAGAGGCTTATTGAAAAAGCGGGCCGCAGTTACTCCTGTCATGCCTAAAACGACGGGATCAGCTATATGAATAATATCAGGATCGAACTCGCTCAAACGCCGTATGAAGAGGGGGCGAAAGAAATTGAATTTGAGTTCTGGATAGAAGGGTAAGGGAAGGCCAGCCGTACCAACAAGCTCAGCTCCCGCGTACTGCTCCATTCCACTTTCTGGACCGAGCAACAGTGCTTCATGTCCAGTGGCTTGTAGGTGTTCTAGTAGTCGTGCCAAGGTGTGGGTAACGCCATCGAGTTTCGGTAAGAAATTCTCGGTAATGATAGCAACGCGCATAGTCTACCGCCTGAAAAATTAACGGGAATGGTATATTCTAAGTATAATAATAGCACACACCATCATGAGTGTCTAGTCAAAGAAAGATCAGCTCGCTGTAAAGCGCAAGCTGAGCACTGATTAAATGCGCAACTGCTTGTCTCTCACGTTTCGATGTGTTAGAATCGTCGCAGTTCCACTATGCACCCGGTAGTTTGAGGTAGAACGTTGAATCAATTTGAAGGCACCTTGATCGCTGGACGCTACGAGATTCGCGAGCATATTGCCGCTGGTGGTATGGCTAGCGTCTTCAAGACCTGGGATCATCGCGTTGAGCGAATAGTAGCAATTAAAGTATTGCGGTCCCTTGATAAGAACGATCTACGCGCTGTTGAACGCTTCCGGCGCGAGGCTCGTGCAGCGGCAGCCTTGGCACATCCCAATGCTGTGACCATTTATGACTTTGTAGAGGAGATGGGCCAATATTTTCTTGTAATGGAATATATTCATGGTCCTACGTTGAAGCAGCTCATCGGACAGCGCCATCAGCTCCAAGCTCGAGATAGTATAGAGATTGCGGCCCAGGTTTGTGCGGTGCTGCAGGTCGCTCATGCACGCGGATTTATTCACCGCGACATCAAACCGCAGAATATTATGCTGGCATGGACTGGTGCAGCGGGCGGGAGTATCAGTGATGGCGGTATGCTGGTGAAGCTAACGGACTTCGGCATCGTGCGAGTGGTTGAGGAGGGCGGCTTGACTAATAGCGGCATTGTTCTTGGCACTGCCGATTATCTCTCGCCCGAACAGGCTCGTGGTGAGACGTTGACCGCCTCTTCTGATCTCTACTCGCTCGGCGTGGTGATGTTTGAAATGCTTGCGGGGCGTCCTCCCTTTGTGGGGCCAACGGCTGTCTCTATCGCTATGCAGCATGCATCAACCAATCCACCGCTGCTTCGCCAGTTCAATCAAAGTGTCCCGCCAGCCGTTGAACAGCTTGTCCTTCGTGCTTTGGAGAAGGAACCCAAAGACCGTTTTCGCTCTGCTGCCGAGATGCAACAGGCGTTATACAACTGTAGCAGAGAGTTGGGGCGAGCAGCCTCAACGGCTACCCAGCCCTACCGATAAAAAAAACTTCGGAGGAGCAGTCCCGCCCTTACAAAAAATATTTACATGGGAAGATATTATGCAACGTGTACCAATTACCACATCTCAAGCACCAGCAGCTATAGGTCCATACGTGCAGGCCATACGCTGTGGTCAGCTCGTATACACTTCCGGCCAGATTGCACTTGATCCAACAAGTATGGAGTTGGCCGGAGAAGACGTTCAGGCACAGACACACCGTGTACTGCAAAATCTTCAGGCTGTACTCAAGAGTGCAGGTGCATCGTTAGACAACGTCATCAAGACAACAGTTTTTCTTACACATATGCATGACTTCCAGGCAATGAACGCCGTCTACACGAGCTATTTTACTGGCACAGCACCAGCCCGCACAACAGTAGCCGTGGCCGAGTTGCCACGCAAGGCTCTGGTCGAGATCGAGTGTGTCGCTCTTATCGATGAGTAGCTAGGGGAGAAATATCTGTGAATACTTCTGCTGACGCACTAGAGGATTGGGATAATGAGCAGCGTGCTAATATGCTCATGCATAATCGCCTCAATCCACGCTATACCTTCGATGCTTTTATTGTCGGGA
>JAFATZ010000421.1 GCA_019243675.1 Ktedonobacteraceae bacterium
ACAGTTCTCGACTACAAATGCGCTGAGCAAGACGCATGAAGACACTGTGCGAAGCGTACTCCTTGCTCACACTACTCAGTTTCCATTCTCGCACTATCTGCTCGGTTAATGACTCGACGCTGAGTATTCCCTGTGCATACAGTTGTACAGCTTTTGTCGCTGCTGCACGTATTTTTGACAACAGATCTGTACTCGGCTCACACATACGGTGCTCTTTTGGCAGGCGCGACTAGTTTTTTAAAACTGTTGTGCCTCCTTTCAGAAACGATTTTATAGTAAAAGTCACAAAAAATGCAAGTTTTTCCTCTCTCTTTCACACCTGTCTTAATAGATAGGCAAAAATTGGCCCATTGGACAGTACATGAATGAAATATTTTATGCAAAAGGAGAAGAAATCTAACTATGGCAGTAAGTCTACGCAAACTGTTGTTCCTTGTGCTCATGATCTTGGCATTGCTGATGGGGCTATTTGGGTGGACTATGAAGATGATGGCCTCACCCTTCACGTATTCCCAGCAGACGGTGCATATGTCTTCCCCAATATGCCCGCCTCCACCATATGACTGCTAGAGGCTGTTGTAATAACTCTTTGTGGTGGTGCCTCGGACTACGCTCACAGGCACCATCACAAAAATATTTTCTTCATACATTGATGCGCTTTTTTGCATATCGTGGTACAATGGTAGGGTGGAAAAAGAACAATCTCTACAAGTAATATTTTATACAAAAGCGGGCTGTCATTTATGTGAACAGGCACGCGACATGCTGGATGATATTGCTGCCCACATAGAGTATACGTTGACTGAGGTTGATATTCGCAGCGACCCCGTTCTCTTTGAAGAGTATCGCTACCGCATTCCCGTTATTATCATTGCTGCAACAACTCTGCTTGAGGGACGTATAGAGTATACTTCATTAGCGAGAGCTTTTGAGGCGTGTGGGCAGAAAGGTTAGGAGCAGCCTATGCAGCGGGCAATGTACCTAGTAGGCAGATGTTTGCTGGACCAGTGGGCCCATATGATCACCATCGTCTTAGGGTTACTCGTGCTCAGCGCGGTGGCTATTCCCTTCCTCTCCTTCTTTGGACTGGACGTAATAGCCAAGCCCCTCTTTTTTTCCATGCATTATCTCTGTGCCCAAATTCCGTCGCACTCATATTTCATTCTAGGCCACCAACTCGGACTCTGTGCCCGTAACTTAGCCATCTACAGTTCGATGTTCTTTGGCGCTCTCATCTTTAGTTTGAGTAAGAAGCGCTTGCCTGCTCTCCCCTGGTGGCTGTGGTTGCTACTATCTTTGCCCATGGCCTGGGATGGCACGACGCAGTTGTTTGGCTTGCGCGAGAGTACATGGGCATTGCGTACGATTACTGGTGTACTCTTCGGTCTCGGCAGTATCTGGTTCGTCCTGCCGCTCATACAGAAAACTCTGCTTGAAGCTCCACCTCTTGCGTTTTCTTGCGTCAAGCGGTAGAATCATGTATGGTTCCACAATATCTTTGGTACCGTAGAATGACGCAGGGTCGATTATCTCTTATCTGACGTATATTCCACGAACCAACCTCCAAGAAAGGTAGCATAAAACCGCATGACCATCACTACACGACCACGCACAATCGGAGAGTTGCGTGAAAGTGGATATAGAGTTCTTTCTATAAAAGAAGAAATGCGCAAAAATCTCATTCAGAAGATTCGTAGAGGGGAAGAGTTGTTCCCAGGGATTATCGGCTATGAGGATACAGTTATTCCTCAGATCGAAAATGCTATTCTCTCTGGCCAGGACATTATCTTTCTTGGTGAGCGTGGTCAGGCGAAGACACGCATGGCCCGTAGCCTTGTCAACCTGCTCGATGAGTTCGTGCCAGTCATCGCGGGCTGTGAGATCAACGATAGTCCTTTCGAGCCAGTCTGCAAAGCTTGTTGTGATAAAGTGGAAGAATTGGGTGACCGTGTAGAGATTGTCTGGCTTGCACGCGATAGACGCTATGGTGAGAAACTGGCGACGCCTGATATTACCATTTCTGACCTGATCGGAGAAGTAGACCCCGTACGTGTAGCCGAAGGCCGCTACCTCTCTGATGAGCTTACTATTCACTATGGCATGATTCCTCGTACGAACCGTGGTATCTTCTGTATTAATGAATTGCCCGATCTGGCAGAGCGCATCCAGGTTGGCCTGCTCAATATTATGGAAGAGCGCGATGTGCAGATTCGCGGCTACAAAATTCGTCTACCCCTTGATGTGTATATTGTTGCGAGCGCTAATCCCGAAGACTATACCAACCGAGGTCGTATTATCACTCCTCTGAAAGACCGTATTGGCTCACAGGTTCGTACTCACTATCCTCTCACTATTGAGCACGAAATTCAGATCATGGAGTCTGAAAGTACGCACTTTATCACTGAGGGCTTAGAGAGTACTTGCCCGCAGTTTATGAAGGAGATTATTGCCGAATTTACACAACTGGCACGGCGCAGCAACGATATCAGCCAGCGTTCAGGTGTAAGTGTGCGTGTCTCTATCTCTAACTTTGAAAATGTGGTCAGCAACGCTAGTCGGCGCGCTTTGCGTCTCAAGGAGCGTTCATTAGCACCACGTATGAGCGATCTCTCTGCAATTATAGCCTCGACGAGTGGAAAGATTGAACTGGATGCGGTAGGAGATATCAAAGAGGACCGGATCATCCAGAAACTGCTCAACGCTGCCACGCTCAGTGTCTTCAACGACTATTTTGAGCAGCGCGAGTTCGATCAACTCGTAGCAGGCTTTGAGAGGGGATTGAATGTCCAGGTAGGTGATGATATGCCTTGCATGGACTACGTCAATCAACTGGCAAAAGTTGGTGGATTGAGCAAGGCTATTGACAAGCTCAACGGTCGTGGCAGTCCGGCCACCGTTGCTTCATCCGTCGAGTTTATTCTTGAAGGGTTGCACCTGAACCGACGCTTAAATAAGGATGAACTCAACGGCAAATTTCGTTATCGGCGCTCTTAGGCTTCGTCGTCAATGCTATAAGGAAGAAGCGACATGTTTGAACGCTTTCACAAAAATCGCTATGGGTACTCCCATTGGGACGGGACGCAGCGTATTGACGGCCTTGATGCCGACGATATTCTCAAAGCTCTCTCGGACGACTATCTGGAAAATGGCAATCTGCAGCAGGCGTTACGCCGCCTGCTGCAGGAGGGTATTCGCAGCGAAGATGGAGGTCGCGCTCTAGGATTGCGCGAGATGATGCAGCGCATGCGCAATATGCGCAGTGAGCAGCTCAATCGCTACAATATGGCCTCCGGTGTTATGGATGATTTACGTCAGAAGCTTGAGCAGATCAAGCAGTTAGAGCGTGATGGTATTCAGCGTCGCCTGGATGATCCCTCCCAACAATCGGGTAGCCAACCCCAGAACGAACAGCAAAGTCAGCAGTCACAGGCGGATAGCCAATCGCAGCACAGTCAACAAAGCCAGCAGAGTCGGCAAGGGCAAACTGATCAAGAGACTGGAGATCTCACACCTGAACAGATGAGAAAAATGCTGGAGATGATCGCTAAGCGCAAACAGGAATATCTCGATAAGCTGCCGAAGGATGTCCCTGGCCAGATCAAGAGTCTCTCTGAATATGACTTCATGGATGATCAGGCTCGTGAGAAGTTCAAAGAATTGATGGACACTCTTCAGCAGCAGATGATGCAGCAGTTTTTCCAGGGCATGCAGCAATCGTTGCAGAACATGACACCTGAAGACATTGCCAAGATGCGTGAGATGATTCGTGATTTAAACAAAATGCTGCGCGAGCGACAAGAAGGCCACGAGCCAGACTTCGACGCATTCATGCAGAAGCACGGTGAATACTTCCCTGGCGTCAATTCACTCGACGACCTGATTGAGCAGATGCAACAGCAGATGGCGGCGATGCAAGCCATTATGGATAATCTCTCACCGGAGCAACGTAACGAGTTGCAGAATCTGATGGAACAGCTTATGGGTGATGATCGCATTCGCGTCGATATGCTGGAACTGGCGCAGAATCTTGAAGCCCTGGCACCTATGGACCAGGAGCGTACACGCTTCCCCTTCCGTGGTAGCGAATCTTTGCCTCTCAATGAAGCTATGCGTATGATGGGCCGCATGCAGCAGATGGAGGGGCTGGAAGATCAATTCCAGATGGCGCGTCGCCTGGACGACATTGATACTATCGACAGTCAGAAGGTCAAAGAACTGCTTGGCGATGAAGAATATCAGTCGATTGAGCAACTCAAAGAGCTAATGAAGACGCTAGAGGAGGCGGGATACATCCAGAAAAAGGGCAATCACTGGGAGTTGACGGCCCGTGGTATTCGCAAGATAGGCCAGAAAGCGCTGCAGGACATCTTTGATAAGATGAAGCGCGATGGCTTCGGGCGACACGCAAGCCCTTTCCGTGGCACAGGCGGTGAGCGCACCGATGAGAGCAAAAAATACCAGTTCGGTGATCCTTTCCTGCTTGATCTAGAGAAGACGCTGATGAATTCTATCCATCGGCGTGGCACAGGGACACCCGTTACGCTGGACAAAGAAGACTTTGAGGTCTACAAGACCGAATTTACCACGCAGTCATCAACCGTGCTGATGATCGACATGAGTCTGAGCATGATCTATAACGGGTGTCAGCAAGCAGCAAAGAAAGTCGCCGTAGCTCTGGAAAGTCTCATTCGTTCTCAGTTCCCGCGTGACAATCTCTACATTGTAGGCTTTTCCTACCTCGCTCGTGAGTACAAGCCCGAAGAACTGGTGGAGATGAGTGTGTATGACAATGACCGGGGTACTAACATGGCGCATGGCCTGATGCTGGCTCGTCGGTTGTTAGCACGGCACCGTGGTGTCAATAAACAGATCATCATGATTACTGATGGCAGCCCAACCGTGTGGTACGAGGAGAAATATGGTGGCTGGCAATTTGATTTCCCCAGTCCTCTCGCCGAGCAGCAGACTCTGCTGGAGGCACAACGCTGTACCAAAGACGGTATTGTCATCAACACCTTTATGTTGTATGACAATGAATGGATGCTCGCTTTCATCGATCAACTATCAAAGGTAAATCGAGGTCGCATGTTCTACGCGGATAAAGACAACCTCGGTGAATATCTGTTGTTCGATTATCTAAGTAACAAGCGTAAGATTGTTTCCTGAAGTTGTAGGGGCGACCCTCGTGGTCGCTCCTGCGGTCCTCTCTATGAACCTTGTAGGTAATGATAGATAACGTTCCGCATATATTCATTGATGGCCTTTATCAGCTTGGTCTTCAACTGGACGAGGAAAAGCTGCAGCAGCTTGTGCGCTACCACCACGAACTGCTCGTATGGAATACGCGCTTTAATCTAACAGCGATTAGCGATGTCGAGCAGGTATGGCTTAAACACTTTCTCGACTCTTTTACACTGTTGCAAGCCTACGACGTACCACATGTTGATCTGCTTGATATTGGCGCGGGGGCGGGTTTCCCTGGTCTAGCGCTCAAAATTGTGCGCCCACACTGGCACGTTACACTATTGGAAGCGACTGGAAAAAAGGTTACCTTTTTGCAGCATGTAATTGAGGTCTTGCAGTTACAGAACATTACGGCTCTGCATGCACGTGCGGAAGAAGTAGCACATCGGCAGGAGTATCGAGCTGCATTTGATCTTGTTACTGCCCGTGCCGTGGCCTCACTCTCTACTCTGCTCGAATATTGTGCTCCCTTCTGTCGTCGTGGTGCGCGCATGATCTTTCCCAAAAAAGGTGATATAACAGAAGAGCTAGCTCAGGGGAAGCGTGCTGCTGAATGCATTGGAGCATCTCTGGTGGTCGATGTGTCGGTCACCCTAGCGGGTCTCGCCGATGGGCGTCGTCTGCTCGTATGGCAGCAGAGCCAGCCTTGTCCTGCACATTTTCCTCGCAGCGGGGCGCTGATGGCCAAGAAACCACTGGGAACGTAACTCCTGTGTTTCCCCTTTTTTAGCGCATAATGTTTCTCGGGTAACGTGCATCATGCTCTGGTGGTGCCATAACATCCTGTACCTGAATCGTTTTGCCACGCTGGGGACTGACCGAGATCATCGCAATCGGAGTTTCTAGCAGTTCCTCCAAGCGGTTTAGATAGTTCTTTGCTGCATAGGGTAGTTCGTCGTAAGACTGGATACCTGTTGTGTCGCATTGCCAACCTTCTACCTCTTCGTAGAGAGGCTCGCAGGCGGCGAGGTCGCTTAGTGTAGCGGGCAGGCTATGAATAATTTTGCCATGCAGGCTATAGGCAGTGCAGATTTTAATCGTGAGGAAGGTGTCAAGAACATCCAGCTTTGTAAGAATGGCGGCGTCTAGCCCGTTCAACTGCGCAACGAAGCGGCCTGCTACCGCATCAAACCACCCACAACGACGCTCTCGGCCAGTGGTCGTGCCATATTCATGACCACGATCTCGTAGCTCGTGTCCCACGGCCTCAAACAGCCCAGTTGGCATTGGTCCACTGCCCACACGTGTGATATACGCCTTGTAGATGCCAATCACACGGTCGATTGAGCGCGGAGGAAGTCCAGCTCCTACAGCGGCGTGTGCAGCCATAGTTGAAGACGATGTGACGAATGGATAGGTGCCGAAGTCGATATCAAGCAGTGCGCCTTGTGCCCCCTCTAATAGAATCGTCTTGTTCTCAAAGAGAGCATCGTGTAGCATCTTCTGTGTGTCAGCAATGTGGGGGAGGAGTTGTTGACCGTAGCGGAAATATGTCCCGTGAATTTCTTCTAAAGAGAGGGGAGGTTGACCATAAATCTGAGTAATCATGCGATTCTTCTGTTGCAGAATCTGCGAGAGCTTGGCGCGGAAGGTATCAACGTTGAGAAGGTCGGCCATGCGGATACCTGTACGTGCGTGCTTATCGACATAAGCTGGACCAATGCCGCGCTGTGTGCTATCAATTTTATCAGCTCCCCGTGCCTCCTCTTCGAGTCGATCAAGGAGAAAATGGTATGGCATGACAACGTGCGCTCGTTCGCTGATGTAGAGGCGAGACGTATCTATGCCCTGTTCCTGCAACAGTTCTATCTCACTGATAAGACCTTTGGGGTCAATCACGACTCCATTCCCAATAATACAAGAGGTGTTGGGATAGAGAATACCCGACGGGACGAGGTGAAATGCGAATTCGCCTGTGTCGTGTACAACACGGTGTCCTGCATTGCTTCCTCCCTGGTAACGCACCACAAAATTTGCTTTCATGGCAAGTTCATCAACGATTTTACCCTTGCCCTCGTCTCCCCATTGAGCTCCCATGATTGCAACGACCGTCATAATATATTTCCCCTTTTGTGCCTCATTTATGGAGTTTGTACGAACTGGAATTTGCCAAGCATAGTGGCAAAATACTGAGCATTTATGCTCATAAACTGAGCATCTTGTGCTTGCAATTCTATGATGTAGGCCTTTCCCTGATGAACAGTGGCATAAACATCAAGACGCATTCTCTGGTTGTTATTCTGGTAATACACTGTTTGTGTGACCCACGTTTCATTGCCGATAGTAGTCGTTGATGCCGATGTAGGAGGTTGATACCCTTCCCTGTACGCAAAATTGGTTTGTAGGTCACTCATGACTAGGTCTCCGGCTGCACTTGATGTGGGGCCGGGTGCCTTGAAGGAGGCGAACTGATCTTGGTTGCTGAACTTTATACCATTAGCATTATCAGCAGCCGCAAGTTGCCAGTTTTGCGGGTACTCTACAAGAAAGCCATTATTTGTACAGGGTTGACCACACAACGCAAAACCGTTATCGGCTGCTACTGTCGGCGAAGGGAGAGCCGTTGGTGTAGCTGTAGGTGACGGTGCCTGTGTGGGCGTTGGCGCTGTGGTTGCTACGGCGCTAGGAGGAGCGGCTGTCTGGGTAGTGGTATGTCCTCGCAGTAAATAAAATGCTGCGAAACCAATCACACTCAGCAGTGTCACTGCAAGGCAAATAGACACAATAATAAGTGCAGTATTACTGTTCTGCTTTCTTTGAGGAGGAGGAGGAATGACTGGGGTAGCATACTGCGTTGGATAGGTTGACCCTGGGTATTGAAAATGCTGTGGCGTATACTGACCAGATCCAGGATACTGACTAGATGGTGTGGGAGAAGCGGGTGGTGGGTATCCATCACCCTGTTCAGCCATCCCCGGCCTTACAGTGATTTCCTCAGTTGCATCGCGGTAAAATCCCTCTTGCTGATTTAGACGAGGAGGCAAGGTTCCGCTGCGCGGAAATGGAGTGCTCACCGCCTCAGTGGAGCCTGCTGGCGGCAATTTGGGCATACCACATTGACCACAAAAGGTTTCTTCTGCGCTTACCTCATTACCACAGTTTGGACATTTCATGAGCTTCATCCTCACTTGTAAGTTCACCTCTTCCAGCGCTATTATAGCCTATTTCTCTCGCTGTGACTAGCCTTCTACCCGGCTATCTTGTGCATTCTCAAAACATAAGGAGAGCTGTTTCAACTCTTCTTCTGAAGAATAGTAAGCGATTATAGTGGGAGGAGTACCATCCCTTCCCATATTGTTGGGCTTATCATCAAATGGCCCGCTCACAATCAACCATACCCAAGGTATCTGTTGATCCTGGTTTATACGCTTCATATTCTTGCGGTCGGTGCTACTGGCTGCAGCCAGTCCCGTAGGGTGACTATGATAGACACCAACAATCCG
>JAFATZ010000191.1 GCA_019243675.1 Ktedonobacteraceae bacterium
CGCACGTGCTATACTGAATTGACCATTCACGATGGGGGATACGGTCACTATAGATATGCTAGATGAAAGTGACTCAATGGATACCAGTACTCATGAACACCTATTGCAGACGCTTAGCGCAATGCTGATTGAACTGAAGGCGCTGCAGACTATAGTGGACGAAGGACATCCTCTCGACATTGACGCTGTACGAGATGGATTGGTGACGCTGGAGCAGATGACACGTGAGACACTCTACAACGTACGCTCCATTAGTGACGAAACACTTCCTGAACTAGAGAGCATGACGCTGGCTGAGAGCCTTTCGCGCCTCGTTGAGGAGACGGCGGAGATGCTTGTGTTATCCAGTCGTGTCTCGTTCTCTGGCGTTGATGAGCAAGGAAGATCGAAAGAGCGTGAGCTTTCTCGTGCTGCTGAGCGCGTGCTTTACCTTATAGCACGCGAAGTGCTCTACCAAGTGCAACACCACAGCGGTACCCGCAAGTTGCGTCTTACGCTGAATTATGGGCAAGACGATGTGCAGATGAGCATCGAGGATGACGGTAAACTAGCTACTGTTGTCGAGGAGGTGCCTATACCCGCCTTCGCCACTATGAGCACACAATCTCTCGTTCCCACCATAACAGAGGTCAACGAAGGCGAGCGCCATGAGCGCTCCGTCAGTAATACAAGCAATCCCTCAACCCTCTACATTGATCTTCGTTATCGTGTCGAGCACTTGGGCGGAGTGCTAGAGATCAGCCAGCACGAGCAAGGCACCCGCGTCATGGTTCGTTTGCCCTATACTCCACACGTCGATGACAGCGCGGAAATGCAGGTAATTGTCCCTGCGCAACCAGCCCTAGCAGTTGCTGCTGTGCAGACTGTGCGTATCCTGGTCGTAGACGGGCAGGCTGTAACGCGTGCGGGGCTGCGCCGCTTGCTTGAGAGCTATGGCGATTTGGCAGTGGTTGGTGAGGCAGCCGATGGAGTACAAGCGGTGAGCGAGACACTAGAACTGGGTCCACAAGTTGTGTTGCTGGACGCGCAATTGCCTAACGGACAAAGCCTGGAGACATTGCGTCAAATCAAACAACTCAACCTGGACACGCGTGTGCTCTTGCTCTCTATCCAGAACCGCGAGGAATACCTCTATGAAGCATTGCGTGCTGGAGCTGATGGCTATGTGCTCAAAGACATCACTGCCGACGAACTGGCACAGGCGATTCGCATAGTAGCTCGTGGTGAAACGCTAGTGCAGCCACAACTAGCAGGCAAACTGCTCTCACGTGTTGGCAAGCAGGGGCGCGGCAATCCACCCTACGAGTCATTAACAACACGCGAACTGGAGGTGTTGCGTCTGCTAGCGCGGGGGCTACGCAACAAAGAGATAGCATCTCGCCTTTATGTAAGTGAGCGAACCGTCAATTTTCACCTAGCAAACATCTATCAAAAGTTGAACGTCTCAGGTCGCACCGAAGCTCTAAGCAGAGCAATTGAACGAGGAATAATCACGGCATAAAAACCCTCGTGGTCGCCCTGCTTCATGGCGTGATTACCCCCGCACGCCAGTTGTCGATAGAATGCTTCACTGCCGCGATATATGCAGCCTCATTATTATTATCGCTCGTGGGAGCATATCTAGGAATGATAGCATCAACTGTAGTAAGACCCCAAATCGCTACGTACAGGTTGCGAATCAGTTTATACCAGGCCTCGAAACCATCCTCCCAGGTATTGAACCACGCGTAGTTGTTGCGGCACATAGCGTTAGGGATACAACGCAGGTTCCCTAGGGATAGACTCGAACGCGCCTCTCCATAGTTACCAAAGGTACTTTCATGCTGAAAGAAGGCCAGGGCGAACGCCGGATCTACACCATACTTCACGCCCAGATCATAGAGAGCTTGACCCTTTCCCGCTGCTGGCGAGTGGTAGCTATCCAGCACGCTATTGATAAAATCTGCAGTAATGGTAGGCTTGCCCAGCACGGAGTAAGGACCAGCATGTATCGGAATGTTGCTTGCAAGTGGTAATGGTGCATTGCTTTGCCACTGCTCGGCGAGAATGCCACCAACCTGAACAGCGTACACCTGCCCATCGAAGACACCGCCAGAAAGCTGCTGATCGCCCGGTCGCTGGTAGATACCTGCTGAAAGCACTACGCCAAAGAAAATAACGGCACAGGTGATAGATATAATCAATAGCTTGAACGCGGGGCGTTCTAACAGGCGAGGCGTGAACTCATCAACGATCCCTACCCTCTTACTGCCACCTACGATCTTACTGCTCGGTTGGAAGCTATGCAATACTTGAGTAATTTTGGCAACGGCAAGGGAAAAATGTGATTCTCCATCTGAAGCTACGTGCGTTGCTGCTTGCAGTTGCTGTGTGGCGCGTGGAGGAATTGGAGAGTAGGTTTCGCTAGGTGCTTGTGGTGCAGGCTTTTCGGCGTAGCTACCACTTGCCATATGTCATCTCCTTTTCAAATATAAGAACTTTTGTTCGATATTCTACCACAATTTCTACCTCTACACAAGTATGTCAGAATATTATATCACGCACAACTCTGCTAGTGTATGAGATAAAAGTACTCTGCTTGTGCTTTGTGTGATTTGATGTTCCTGTTATAATAGTAGTCACCGCATGCCGCTTAATGCCGCTTATTTTATGCAAAGGAGCATCATGGCTAAACAACTGAACATCATCGTCGTACCTCATACCCACTGGGACCGCGAATGGTACCAGACCTTTCAACAGTTCCGTATTCGCCTCGTGAGAACTATTGATAAGCTGCTTGATATCTTGGATCAGGATGATAAGTTCAGTTGTTTTACACTCGATGGTCAGACTATCGTACTGGACGATTATCTGGCGGTGCGGCCTGAGCAGGAAGAGCGTCTAAAACGCTATACGCGCACTGGGCGTATCCTGGTTGGCCCGTGGTACTTGCAGCCCGATGAGTTCTTGGTGAGCGGCGAGTCGCTGATCCGCAATTTGCAGTTTGGCCTACAGCGTGCAGTTGAGTTTGGCCAGCCAATGCGTGTAGGTTATGTGCCTGATTGCTTTGGACACATCGCACAGTTGCCACAAATCTTGCAGGGCGTTGGTATCAATAGTGCTATCTTCTGGCGTGGCGTAGGTGCAGAAGCTAAGAAGAGCGAGTTCTATTGGATGGCCCCCGATGGCAGCAAAGTATTGGTCGTGCATCTCTCCGACCCAGGCGGTTATTCAAATGCTCGTCACCTACCCCTTAATAAGGAAGAGCTTGTTACGCTTATTGAATTGCTCACCGCCAACATTCTACCTAAGGCGACAACTGACACATTGCTTTTTATGAATGGTACCGATCATCAGGAGCCGCAGGAGAATTTACCAACCGTTGTTGAGACTGCTAACATGCTACTCGCTCACCTGGACCCTAGGCACGAGCAGTTTCTTTCTGGACACAATCAAAACGGCGAGAGCAAACAGCATTATGACTCCATCCATCTGCACATTGGCACGCTTCCCCAGTATATTGCAAGGATTCGCCAAATTAATCATACGTTGCAGACATTGAGTGGCGAAATGCGCAGTAGCCAGTATGCGCACTTATTACCATCTGTGCTCTCGACACGCATGTGGATAAAACAGCAAAATGCAGCGACTGAGCACCTGCTCGAAAAATGGGTTGAACCGCTCACAACCTGGGCGTGGAAGTTGGGTGATTCCTACCCACAAGGGTTGATTCAGATGGCCTGGCGCTACCTGCTACAGAACCATCCCCATGATAGTATCTGTGGCTGTAGCATCGACCAAGTGCATCGCGAGAACAGTGTTCGTTTTGCCCAGAGCCAGCAGATCGCTGAGAGCGTTATCCTGCAAGCCATGCAGCATATCGTCTCCGCAACCGACACTCGCGCTCCCATAAGGGCTTCACATTCCAATAACGAGCCAATACCCATCGTCGTCTTCAACCCTGCGCCTGGCCCTCGCACTGCCGAAGTACAGACGGTGCTACACCTTCCCGGCTCGCTCTACAATGCGGTCATCGTTGACGAACTGGGTACACACACGCCCTATCGCATTGTGAACCGCTGGCGACAGGAGCTTGGTTCTTTGCCCCTAGCGCGTGAAATGCTCGCTAGTGCGGTTACCCTGGCGGGCGTAACCACACCTGAACAGCTCATACGTATGGCATATAGCATAATGATGTCGATGGTGGGCCTGAATGATGATACACAAGTGATCTCGCGCATCTTAATAGAAGACTATACTGAGCCGCTACGTGGTCACCTCCACCACATACCGCAGCCTGGGGTCGCTTCTATTGAGGTGATGATTGCGCCCAAAGGGCGTATCGTCGTCAATGAACACGAGCTTCTAGCCACTGGACAACGCGTACTGGAGCTACTTGAGCGCGAAGACATTCACACCCTGGAAGTATCACTTATCGACCAAGCACGCGAAACTATCGATTTCGTTGCTGCGGATCTCCCCGGATATGGACTGAAAACTTTCTGGCTCTATCCTCATGGGCTTCCCTTGCCACAGTCGCCCTCTATCACATACACTCCACAGTCGCTCGTAAGTCAGTCGCACAGTATCGAAAACGAGTTTTACCATATCAAGATCGACACCCAGGATGGTACACTGACGATAACAGATAAGCACACAGGTGCAATTTTTAGGGGTCTCAACCGTTTTATAGATGGAGGAGATGTGGGCGATCTCTATACCTATTGTCCTCCAGAGCATGATACGCTTGTGACTGAGCCAATAGAGCCACCAAAGATTGAATTGACGAATGCTGGTCCAGTACGTGCCACATTGCGTATTGCTGGGCAGTGGGCATTTCCTGGCTCGTGTACAGTTAATCGTGCAGAGCGTACTGTATGTACGACAAGCTATTCCATTATAAGTGAGGTTTCGCTGGTTCCTGGCGGACGGCGTATAGATATTCACACGAGTGTGGAAAACACAATAAAGGATCACCGCTTGCGTGTGTTGTTTCCTGTGCCATATACGGTCGAGCATGCTAGTGCTGAGGGGACATTTGAAGTGCGAACCCGTCCTGTAGCTCAATCTCTCCCTACTGATGTGGCAGAATGGGTGGAGGCACCAGTCAATATCTTTCCGCAGAAACGCTTTGTTGACGTGAGCAATGGGAAAATCGGGCTAGCCATTCTCAATCGGGGACTACCCGAATATGAGGTTGTACACAACAGTCCTGGTATTCCTGAGGAGCAGGTAGGCGTGGCCTTGACACTTTTGCGCTGTGTGGAGTGGCTCTCTCGTGGCGACCTAGCAACGCGACGTGGTCATGCTGGTCCGATGGAGCACACTCCGGAGGCACAGTGTCTTGGACATCACGAGTTCGACTATGCTGTGTTGCTGCATCGTGGAACCTGGCAGGACGAAGAAGCGCTGGTATTGCGCGAGGCACAAGCTTTTAACGTACCCGTAGCGGCACGCGCTATCGTCTCCGACCTGCACGAGGGGCAACTTCCCTCACGGGCAACACTCATTGAGGTCGAACCACGAGAGTTGGTCATAAGCGCCATCAAGCTCAGTAACAATGGGCAAAGAGTTATCGTACGCATTTATAATCCACTCGACCATCAGGTTGAGGCGAAAATTCATCTGCCTCTTGCTTTTACACAAGTGTATGTGACAGACTTGTTAGAAGAGCCTATAAAAACTTTACAGCGTGACGAACAAGCAGTCCGAGTGGACGTACGTAGCGGTGGAATCCTGACACTTGCCTTTGAATAGTTTACCTTATAGTTCCTGTGAGTTGCCTTCTCATGAGGATACACGTTATACCTTGATGTAAGACAAATTACCTTGCACTTTTGAAAGGGGCATGTATGCTGTGATTATGACTTTTATAACCGCTGCTGGTTCTAGCGGAACTGATTTATTAACAAAGCTGAATGCGATCGTGGCACCTCTTATTGGCTGTACCGTAGCATTTCTCGTTATATTCTGGTTGAGTTTAATACTCTGGACCTTCCGCGATGTTCGCTTACGAACCCAGGATTTTCTTACCCAGATTCTAGCTACAGTGTTAGTCGCCGTTTTCTTCGTCGGTGGGCTGTTCATCTACATGATTCTCAGACCGCGCCAAACCCTATCCGAGATTTACGAGCGCCAGCTTGAAGAGGAGTCACTCCTGGCCGAGATGACCGAGCGTCAAACCTGCAATAACTGCCATGCCCGTGTCGAGTCTGATTTCCAGATCTGCCCATCCTGCGGTCATAAGCTCAAACGTTCCTGCCCCAAGTGTGAGCGTCTGCTAGAACTGCGCTGGACCTTCTGCCCCTACTGTGCGACGAATCTGGCCGCTACGCCTATGCCTAACATGCCAGGGGTAGCTACAGTACCCGGCGGCAACTCGGGTATGAGTAGATACTAAAAATTCAAAGACGGATTTCTGTTCGGCATAGCCGAACGGAGATTCTTGCTTTGCGTTTTTTGCCCCTTCCGGTTGTCCGGTCATCTAGTTACTTTCTTTCTAAAACAGGATGTGATATAATGATATATGGGTTCCCATGGGCCTGCAAGGCCCATGGGAACCCATAACGAGCACTTATATAAGGAACGTATAATCCTATGGCAAAAGTGAGAGACGCGAGGATGGCAGAGCAATCCGCAAAAGATCAGGAAGCTCTACTCGAGCATGTTGGCAATGATATGGTATATAGCAACGGTGACAATGGCTACAGCGGGCAGGATATTCAGATTCTCGAAGGCTTAGAGGCTGTACGTGTACGCCCTGGCATGTACATTGGCGCGACCGACCAGCGTGGTCTGCACCACCTGATTTATGAAGTTGTCGATAACAGTGTGGACGAGGTCATGGCTGGCTATGCCGATACTGTTACTGTCACTATCCACGCGGATGGCTCGGTCACTATTACAGACAATGGGCGTGGCATTCCTGTTGACGAACACCACCAGCGTCCTGGCCTCTCTACACTTGAAGTGGTGATGACCGTGTTGCATGCCGGTGGCAAGTTTGGCGGCAACGGCTACACGATCAGTAGCGGTCTGCATGGTGTTGGCGTCTCGGTGGTCAACGCACTCTCTGAATGGTGCCAGGTTGATGTTAAGCGCGACGGACGGCTATGGCGGCAACGCTACGAAAAAGGTGTCCCCGTTACTGGGCTGCTCGATCTTGGGCCAGTTGAGGGCAAAGGTACTACTACTTCCTTCCTAGCAGACCTCACTGTTATGGAGACACGCGACTACAACTTCGATGTACTCGCACAGCGCTTCCGCGAGATGGCCTACCTCAATCGTGGCCTCACTATCGGCTTACGCGACGAGCGGGATGACCGCGAAGCCACCTTCTACTTCGAAGGCGGCCTTGTCTCATTTGTGCGCTATCTCAACAAGAACCGTGCCACTCTTCAGGCGCGTCCTGTCAGTATTGTACGCGAGATGGACAGCGCCAAAGTCGAACTGGCCCTGCAATACAACGACAACTGGGTCTGCACCGAATACTCCTTCGCTAATGGAATCAATACCGTCGACGGTGGCATGCACATTACCGGATTCCGCAGTGCTCTCACACGCACGCTCAATGACTACGCACGCAAAATGAACCTGTTGAAAGAGAAGGATGCCAATCTCACGGGTGACGACGTGCGCCAGGGCTTGACAGCCGTAGTTAGCGTCAAAATTCCCAACCCGCAGTTTGAAGCGCAGACCAAATCCAAACTGAACAACGCTGAGATACGCCCCATCGTCGAGGCTATCACCACTGAGATGCTCACCCGCTACCTAGAGGAGACGCCCAGTGAGGCCAAAGCTATCATTGAAAAGTGCCTGCTCTCAGCCAAAGCACGCGAAGCAGCTCGTGCCGCCCGCGACCTTATCCAGCGCAAAAACGTGCTGGATAGCACTCTCCCAGGCAAACTGGCCGACTGCTCCGAGAAGCACGCCGACCGCTGCGAACTGTACTTGGTAGAGGGCGATTCGGCAGGGGGCAGCGCCAAGCAGGGACGTGATCGCCACTTCCAGGCCATCCTGCCCTTGCGCGGAAAAATTCTCAACGTCGAACGCGTCGGACTGGACAAAGTACTCAACAACGCCGAAGTCAAAAACATCATCACCGCCATCGGCGTTGGCATTGACGATTACTTTAATATGGCCAAACTGCGCTACGGGCGTATCGTTATCATGTGCGATGCCGACGTAGA
>JAFATZ010000224.1 GCA_019243675.1 Ktedonobacteraceae bacterium
ACGAGCGGCTATTGCTACTTACGGAGAGACCATCCATACCTTCGTTGAGCGTCAGCATTATAAAGGAATCTTCTTGCCTAGTTATCGTGCTGTGGCGACGAATGTTCCCCGTCGCGCTCGTCCTGCTCATCTAGCCGCTATTGATCACGTTGTTGGCAATGTTGAGTTAGGCAAGATGAATCAGTGGGTGGCCTTCTATGAACGTGTGCTGGGTTTCACGCAGCTTGTGCATTTTACAGACCGTGCTATCAGTACGGAGTATTCGGCCTTGATGTCGAAAGTAATGCAGAACGGCAGTGGTCGCATCAAGTTGCCCATCAACGAACCAGCGGCAGGCCGTCGCAAGTCGCAGATCGAAGAGTATCTAGAATTCTATCGTGGACCGGGGGTTCAGCACATTGCTGTGAATACGACCGATATCATCTCGACGGTCCGTGATCTGGAAGAACGCGGTGTTGACTTCCTGAAAACACCACACACGTACTACGAGACCGTTTTGGATCGAGTGGGTCCTATTGCCGAAGATGTGCAGCAGTTAGCAGAACTGGGCATTCTGGTGGATCATGACGATGAAGGGTACCTACTGCAAATCTTCTCGAAGCCCATTGTGAATCGTCCGACGCTGTTCTTTGAGGTCATTGAGCGAAAGGGGGCGCGGGGCTTCGGTGAAGGAAACTTTAAAGCATTGTTCGAGGCGTTAGAGCGAGAGCAGGAGCTGCGGGGAAACTTATGAAACTGGTAACCTTCAGAGCTGCTGATGGTAGCACTCATGCCGGTGTAATCCGTGATGAGCGTATCTTTGTGCTGAACTACCCGACCTTGCAGGAATTGTTGCATGATCCTGATGGCCTAACGCAAGCGAGGCAAGCTTTTTTACACGGATCAGAAAAAGTATGCATGCTGAACGAGGTAGTATTGTGCTCTCCTATTCCTGAACCGCCAGCGATACGCGATTTCTATGCTTTTGAGCAGCATGTCAAGACTGCGCGAGCCAATCGGGGTCTGGATATGATCCCAGAATGGTATGAAATACCGATCTTCTACTTCTCAAACAACAGCGAGGTCTATGGAGAAGGCCAGGAGGTACCTTATCCTGCTGGTAGCCGTGCTGTCGACTTTGAGTTAGAGATTGCCTGTGTGATTGGACGGGAAGGCAAGAATATTGAGGTGGAGGCAGCAGCGAACTATATTGCTGGCTATACGATTATGAATGACTGGAGCGCTCGTGACTTCCAACTTCAGGAGATGAAGCTCAACCTTGGACCTGGCAAAGGGAAAGATTTTGCTACATCGCTTGGTCCGTGGCTCGTGACACCTGATGAGTTAGCTGTGTATCGTCACGGACAGGGAGCAACGATGTCAGCAGATAAGCCCCAAAGTGATCCCAGTAGTGAGCGCTACGATATGACGATGCTTGCTCGTATCAATGGTAAGGAGGTTTCGCGGGGCAACTTCAACCAAATCTACTATAGCTTTCCTCAGATGATTGCCTGGGCCTCACGCAATGCTCGCCTGCGTCCAGGTGACATACTTGGCTCCGGTACGGTAGGCACGGGATGTATTCTGGAACTGGGAACAAAAGTACACCGTTGGCTGCAACGAGAGGATGTCGTTGAGCTTGAGGTCGAAGGCATCGGCGTGTTGCGAAACCGTATTGTTTAACTGTAAGATAGAACTATTGATTGCTCTCTTTCTATAGGAATTCTTGTACCAATTGACGATGATCTGTCACGGCACTATTGTAGAAGGGAGGCAGCTATGCCAAGCTATCATCATTTAGGGAAAATACCCCCAAAGCGTCATACACAGTTTCGTCAAGCGGATGGGACGCTCTATGCCGAAGAAGTCTTTGGCACTGAGGGCTTTTCTGGAGACTACTCCATTCTCTATTACACCTATCCTCCTACACAAGTCAAAAAAGTTGAGCCTTTTATGCAACTGCAGTACGAGGAGTGGAACGAGGGAGTGCAGCGCCATCACCACTTCAAGACGGCAAAACTCGCGCGTGGCGGAGATGCTGTTTTGGGGCGACAAGTGCTCATGTTCAATGCAGATGTGGCCCTAGCCATAGCACAACCAACTGTGCAGATGGATTACTTCTATCGCAATGGAGGGGGCGACGAGGTCTACTTTGTCCATGAGGGACATGGGGTGGTTGAGACGAACTTTGGGCTGCTTCCCTATCATGAAGGCGACTATATTGTCATTCCGCGTGGTACTACCTTTCGCTTTCAACTGGAGAGTGTCGATATTCGTCTGCTCGTGATCGAAGCTCATGGTACCGTTGAGCCACCGAGTCGTTACCTCAACAAGCATGGGCAGTTGCTAGAGCATGCCCCATACTGTGAGCGAGACATTCGTCGTCCCGAAGAGCTTATCATACATACCGAGCGGAGCGAATTTGAGGTGCGTGTGAAGGTGGGCAATACCATCTCTCGCTACTGGTACGACTTCCATCCCTGCAATACTGTTGGCTGGGATGGCTATGCATATCCCTGGATCTTCAACATTGCAGACTTTGAACCTATTACTGGGCGTATTCATCAGCCTCCACCAGTGCATCAGACCTTCCAGGGACCAAACTTTGTCGTGTGTTCCTTTGTCCCACGCAAGCTGGACTACCACCCACTGTCTATTCCTGTGCCGTACAATCATAGCAATATTGATAGCGATGAAGTGCTGTACTATGTCAATGGCAATTTTGGTAGTCGGCGTGGTATCGAACGTTCCTCAATCACTCTACATCCTCGCGGCATTGCTCACGGACCACATCCAGGTGCAGTTGAGAAGAGTCTGGGTGTTGAGTACACTGAGGAGCTTGCAGTGATGATAGATACGTTTCACCCTCTGAAGCTGACGATGGTAGCTGCCACATGTGATGATGCGGCGTATCCCAGCAGTTGGTCAGTATAACCTACATACCCTCAACCTGACCAAAACAGACTTCTAACGCTGCGGTGGAGGTTCGATCCACTCAGACGGAGTGACTGGCGGAACATACGATGCAAAGGCATTGAGTAGGGCTACAGCATTGTCTTCATGGAGTAGGATACCACCGTGAAATGCTGGGATAAAGCCTTCTCGGATGGCGTGCGCAACGAGGGCTAGCAACGGCTCAAAATAGTTGGCCACATTGAGCAACCCGATGGGCTTGGCATGCAGCCCAAGTTGTGACCAAGTGGTGATCTCAAAGAGTTCATCGAAGGTGCCAAAGCCACCAGGCAGGACAACGAAGCCATCAGCAAGATCAGCCATCAATGCTTTGCGTCCGTGCATGCTATCCACCTCGTGCAGCTCAGTCAGGTGCCCATGCGCTATCTCGCGCCGGAACAGCCCTCGTGGCAAGACACCGATGACCTCCCCACCGCCTGCTAGCACGGTATTGGCGACTACTCCCATCAACCCCACGCTGGCTCCTCCATAGACTACGCCCAATCCGCGTGCAACTAGTTCCTCTCCCAGAGCGCGTGCAGCTTGTTGATACTCCGAGCGTTTGCCCACACTCGATCCTGCAAAGACACAAATACGCCGCATATCCTGAATCCTTTGTACCTATAGTCTGCTGCCAGGACTTACAACCTGTCCTAATTCGTGTTGACCTCTATTATGACATATAACTGTTGAGTTATTCTTGGGATACTAAAGTATAATAGCACGTTGCAGCATGCCGATGCTAGCCTGACTGTGATGAATACGAAAGCAACGATAGAATTACTGCAGTACTGTTGCCTTCAGTTAAGCGTATATGATGGTATGTTATACTACTAAGTAGCAGAGGTGTCGATAGGAAAGATATATAACTGAGAGGTATTCTCGTGATTGACCGCTTACATAACGTGTTGCCACACCTGGAACATCTTCCACCAGAGGCTCAGGAAGAGGCTGCAACCTATATCGAAGCGCTTGCAGAGGCACTTGAGTACGAGACTTTCGTGTCTGGCAGCATCCGAAGTTTTCCACGTGAGATACAACCGATGGAGCAATGGGAAGACCCTGCTGGAGCATGGCATGACCTTCCAGATACCATGCTTGAGGAGTTTGACCAGCTTCGACATGCTAGTCCCCCAACACCTCCGCTCCACACCTTCAGAGGCTAAAGCAGGTTTCGTTCTGACAGGTCTTGTCCTGCTCTCCTCTATTCGCAATCGTAGGGATGAAAACAGCTAGCACGATTCGTCAAATGTTACAATACTAAAGAGCGGCAATATGTGAACTTGTGCGCTTGCCCATTAGTCATCTATAGAAGGGACAGCTATTGTGTACCAGGATTTGACGAATCGTTTCATATCGCTCCTTCACTTGCAGCATATTCCCGTTGGCCTCTCTTTCGTAGAGCAAGTACCAGAAAGCGTGCAACGTACGACGAAGCATGTGCCCTCTGCTTGTACGTTCTGGCGTCTGGCGGAGCAGGATGTTTTTTCTGCCATGGCAGATGATCACCAGGAATGCCCGATTGGCATGATGACGATGGGCTTC
>JAFATZ010000253.1 GCA_019243675.1 Ktedonobacteraceae bacterium
TAGCGACGATCACCGCACTGGCAGTGGCCGCCGCTACCACCACGAAGCTGCGTGTTGGCAGCTTCGTGTTTGTCAATGATTATCGCCATCCAGCCCTGCTCGCCAGAGAGATTGCAACGCTGGATCAACTCTCCGATGGTCGTGTAGAACTTGGACTAGGCGCAGGCAACTGGCCGCTCGACTTCCAGCGACTCGGCATTCCTTTTGACAGCCCAGGCGTACGTGTCTCTCGCTTTGCAGAGGGATTGTCCATCATCAAACAGTTCTTTACCAGTGAAACCGTTAATTTCGTCGGCAAATACTACACGACTACGGCACTGAACCCTCTGCCCAAACCAGTGCAGCAACCACATCCCCCCATTCTTATCGGCAGCGCAGGTCGCCGTATGCTGACCCTCGCAGCACGTGAAGCCGATATTATTCTGCTCATTCCCCCAGTAGAGGAGAAGATCGGCTGGATACAAGAAGCTGCAGGTGAGCGCTTTGAGTCCCTGGAATTCGGTCAGATCGCTTTTGGCATTGAACTGACTGATAGTCCCGTTGCCGCCGCCCCTCTTGTCCAGAGAGGGATACCGATAGAATCACGCCCAATGAACACCGAGCAGGCAGTAGAGCATCTGTGGGAGCAGCGCGAACGCCTGGGTATCTCTTACATTCAGATTCAGGAAAGGCAGCTAGAGAATTTTACTCCAGTGCTTGCTCGTTTGAACGGCAAATAGTCGTTTCTTAGGAGAAGAGCTTAGAAGAAGCCTTCTTGGAAGTGGCAGAGGGCATTCGTAGGGGCGCTTAGATAGAAGCACCGACAATCCTTGCAAAAACTCAACGAGAAGTTGCTCTCTATGGAGAGTATACCGGAGACTTTCCAACTATGCTTATGCTCCCTTCTCAGGTGATTTCTTGGAGCACGGCTGCTTCTATGGCCTCAAACATCTTGATGTCTGTTTTCTGCTGCCATGCATCCAGATCATCGAAGTGTTTCACGTAAGATGGCTTTGGCTCGCCTAAAAGTTGAAACATCAGCACATTCCATATGGCACTGACAAGATATCCGCCATGTTCGGGCGGGAGTCGTATTCCTTTCTTGAGGCCAGGCAGAATAAGACTGCGCACCTCGTGATAGAGGGATTTCACCGCTTCCTGCTCCCAGGAAGCCATTTTCTCCCAAGGCAACGTGTACGTTTCCTTTGGGGCTGAATGAAATTGATTGACGCCATCAATCCATGCCTGACGCGTTGAGCGATAACCTTGCTCAAACTCCATCATCGTTCCTTCCTCTCTGTGAACTCTGCCACACATTTTTCCAGCGTCTTCACTACTTCAACATCAGCAAACGGTACAAGTCGTTGCTGTATTTTGAGCACGGTGTTGCGTAAGAAGCCCGACGAACTGCGAGACGCTAATGTCACCACTTCCTGGGCATATGTACAAGCCTTTTCAACCTCTGTTTGTTGCAAGGCAGAAAGTGCTAAATCTGAAAGGATCATAGCCCGTCTGCGAGTCGTCTTCGCGCTTTGTTGTAATGCCTTCTGTAGCATTGGTTCGGCCCAATCAGGATGCTGTAGTCGAACGTAACATGCTCCTTGAAGCGCAGGCAGTCGTGATTCATCAAAGCGTATCCATGTCGGATTTTCCCCTGTGAGATTTTGTACGCCGTCTGCCCTGTCGAATGCACTTTGGCATGCTTTGAGGTTGCCTACGCCTGACTCTGCTTCAGCACAGGTTGCTGCTGCCCAATACTTTGTGGGCAGTGCCAGATCGCCTCGTTGCGCAATACTTTCAGCTTGTTCGAGCAATGGCAACGCGTCCTCATAACGTTCATCAAAGAGGGAGAGATAGGAATGGCGCACTAATGCGCTTGCCCAAAGATCGTATGCCTTAGCTTCACGGGCTGATGTAGCAGCGAATATGTAACAAGACTGAGCGGTACTATGATCGTGTAAGTCGAAGAATATTTCTCCCACTAACTGGCTCATGCTGCTTACCAGACCACACAGGCGCTGATGTGTTTGTGTCGCGTGCGATTCCTTGAGAACCTGAATTTGCATTTTTAGCTGCCCCAGCACTCCATCCAATACAGAAGATTTCGACGAGGCCGCCATATACAGACTCCAACAACAGTTATTAATTGTTTCTAAATCGTTAACCACTGCAGTGCCAATGTACGACGGCTTTGTCAAAGACGCTTCTATGCGGTCCCAATCTATGCCTGAAATAAATAAAGCACCGTTTGCAATACTCAGCAATCGTAGCAGTTCGCGACGCTTGGTAATCATTTCGCTCCCGAATACTGGAAAGTTGCTCTCGCACAGCGATTCTAGGGTATCGTAATCACTCTTTGCAAGAAACCCAAGTTCGTCGGCGGATTTTCCATAGAGGAGACACAACTTTTCCTGAAAAAAAGGGCTTGGCTTCCTCTCGCCCCGTTCCCATCGACTCACCACATCTTCACTTGTCCCGACCAAGTCGGCAACCTTCCGTTGAGACCATCCCCGTAACTGACGCTCATAGCGGAGAATACTGTTCGGTTTCTTCTCAGCATCCATGCTCTCTTTCCTTTTTACACGCTAATGCTTGAAGCAGCTTTTCACGCTGGATGTGGGTAGCAAGGGCATGACGCCCTTCTTCAGATAATTGACCAGATGCGACTGCATAGGCCAGATCGTCTATCGCTCGCTGGAGCCAATCAGCCCCATCAGAACCAACAGTGTCGATGAGACCAGCTTTCCGTAGCACAAGCTCAACTGGAAGATCAAAAGCATGTGCAATTTTCTGGCATGAGGCAGCATCAGGGAGCATTTTTCCTGTACTATAGCGGGAAACAGCCGCCGAACTCAGGCGCTCTTGTTTGGTGTTTCCGCTCTGAGTGATAAGCTTGCCTTGTGTCCATTCCCGCTGACGGAGCTGTTGGTTGAACCACTCAGGAAACGGTGATGGTCGTCTCTCTTCTTCCTCGCTCATTGTATCCCTTTTCTCCCGTGTGATTGCGATAGACCTGAACACATCTTACCATAGTTTTCTCCATGCTGGTAGAGGAATATTTCATGAACGCAAAATACTTTACTAATTTGGTGGAGCAAAGTATTGATACAGTGAAAAGTAGTGGGTATAGTTGCGTTAATGGAGCATATATTTCCATTAACAGAGGTCGGACAATGATCGGAAGACAGTCGGGTTAACGCCATTCTCGACTTCGAGAAAGTTAGGTACAGTTCTCACTAGAATTGCTGAAAGGAAGGTGCGTATCGACTAACCGATCACATGGCGACCAAGCGTTGGATGGGCAGGCGGATGCCGAGTTGCTTCGGAGCAATCTAGCGTTACAATCCGATGGCAAGGACACCATGAGAACAGGCGTGGGTGCAAGGCCCTCAAGGCGGTTCAAGTCCATCCTTGCTGGACGTTTCTTCGCATCACATGCATCTCCCGTTTCGTAGGAACTGTTTACGAAGGGTGTAATGACTAATGTATACAAGTTGAAAGGTAAGTATCCATGCCCTGGTCACCTGTCTCTATTGGCGCGGTGGAGTTACACCGCTTTCTTGTCGATCTTGAAATGAATGAGCTCTCTTGCTATAACGGAGTCCCCTTAGAGGGACCGCAGTATGCGGTGGTCTCCCATGATACACACACAGCGCTGGAGAGCACCGTGCGCCATCTGTTTGTGGACATCACTCGCAGTCCCACCGTCTCGCGACAGGTCTATGACGCTCTCTACACGCTCTTGAACGGGCAAGAACGCGGTCAGGCATTTCTGTTCAACTTCCAGCCAACCGTGAGCTACTCAGGTGCAGTAGCACATAACCATCGCGTCCTGACCGTCTACCCCCTTCAGATCGTCAGTCATGGGGAGGGAACCTATATTCGGGAGCGAACCCCTGATGCTCAAACGGATCAGGCCTACGCGGTCTTTGAGGTCTATAGTGCCAACCCCACCACAGCAGCAGGGCACTTCTGATGGTGCAGCACGTGGGGCCGAATGGAGCAATGGAGCGCCTTCAGCCCTGCGCACCCCTCTTCTGTACAGCCACGTCTCTTTGATGAGAAAGGAGCCTCTCACCGATGTCACTCATCAACCTAGCCAAACACGAGATCACCTGTAAAATTGTCTACTATGGGATGGGTCTGTGTGGCAAAACGACTAATTTACATTACATTCACCACACTGTGAGGCCTCAAGATGTCGGGGAGATGGTCTCTCTGGACACCCAGATCGAGCGGACGTTGTATTTTGACCTGCTGCCACTCGAACTGGGCAACGTGCGTGGCTTCAGCATCCGCTTTCAACTTTTCACGGTTCCAGGGCAACTCCTGTATCAACAGACCCGTTTCTCTATCCTGAAAGGGGCTGACTGCGTGATCTTCGTCGTAGACTCTCAGCGGAGCAAATTGCACGAGAATATCGAGAGTTGGAACGAACTGCACGAGCAACTGCGACGCATGCACAAAGAGGTGTCGGTCTTCCCACTGGTGATGCAATGGAACAAACGTGACCTGCCAGATATCCTCTCGCTCACAGAACTGCAAACGTATTTGAATCCCTCTGGTGCTCCCAGCGTCGAGAGCGTGGCGGTGGCAGGCAAAGGGGTCATCGAAACGTTACGGATAGCCATCAACCTGACGTTGCGCACACTGCCAGCACCTTAAGGGAAGCACGTGCTCAGGCAGTAACTTGATTGACAAGCCTACTTGCGTTATGACATACTCCTACGAAGAAGTGCTTGAACACTGCCCTGAGCAGTATAGCACATGGATGAAGCAGCTTTTATACTTTTGAACGGGGCTGTTTGCTAAATTGGTATAATTTTCCTCCTCTCGACAGGCGTACACTTGCTGCACTAAGCTGATACATTGATGTAGCTGGACAGGAGGAACAGCTAGTGTCTCACAGGAAGAAAGCATTACCGTCTCTGAGCCAGGAGGAACTGCTCGCGCTCTTAGCACCAGACAAGCAAGGACAGCCCAACTATGGAGCAGTGTTGCGGTCTTTCCGCAAGCAGCGAGGCTGGAAGGTATGGGAACTGGCTTGGTACTATAGTACGGCTCTACGGGCAGAAGGGCTTGAAGATGAGGAGATGGAGCCACAGAGTGTGCAAAGGATCTATGCCATGGAGAACCAGAATAAGGTTCCCAAAGACAAAAAACGACGCTGGATATTGGCAACGCTACTCGACATCCCACCGATGCTCTTCGGCCTGGAAACGCTACCAGCCACCCCTGCCCTTTTCACATGGGAGCCTGTAGACGTGGCCGAGTACCATGCGACCTTAGAGCAGTATTGCCGCATGTTCCATCTTGGCACAGTCCAGCAAGCAGTCTGGGATATCCAAAGACGCATCAACAACCTAAATCATACCTTTCGTCTAGCCGCTCATCCGCAGGAGAAAGGCGGATTACTCAAGCTGCTCTGTGAATACTATATCCTGGCAGGAGACATGGCTTACACACGGCTACGCTTTGATGAAGCGATAGCACTGCTCAGTGGTGCGATCAGGATAGCGAGAGAGCAGCAGTTCTATGACCTGTGGGCCCATGCTCTACGGCAACGAGGAGACGGATACCTGGATAGAGCAGAGATCATAGCTATGCGAGAAGGCTTTGCGACAGCTCAGCCTGATTTCGAGGCGGCCAAGCGAGACCTGGATGAGGCACGCAGCCTGGAACCACATCTCTCCCCGCAGTGGTATAGCGTCATCTTGCTGCTAGCAGGAACGGTAGATGGACAATTCGCTCGCGATAGACAGGAACTCAAGCAAGCGTTGAAAGTGCTTGACCGAGCAAGCAAGCAGATCGGTAGGCACCTGGATGGCACAATAGTGGTGCTTGACGAAGAAAGATATCACCTAGACAGGGCAGCAGCGAACATGATGTCGCCGATTCAGAGGGCATGCTCACCTGAATCAGCGCGTCAAGCGCTTGAGGAGGCAGAGAAATCGGTAGGGTTTGTCTCCAAGGCCCGTCAGGCGTATCGCTCAATGCTCTGGGCGAAGTCCTATCTGGTAGAAGGTCTCTATCCGGTAGCGGCGAATTTGGCAGAGGATGCGCTCAGTATTGCACAGGAGATCAACTCACACATCAATGTGGCACGTGTGGAAGCGCTCTATCGAGGCTTACGAACAAGCCCCTACGGCAAGGACCCAGAGGTAGCAGCGTTAGGAATCAAACTCTTGCGCGTGCAACAGCCAGAGCTATTCACCTAGATCAAGCACTATCACTTTTTCCACGATACTCCACAAACGGTCGCACCTCGCAATGCACCTCGCCGCATCGTATTAGCTCAATCGCCGCTCGCACCGTATCAAGCGACGTAAAGCAGGGAACGCGTGCCTCAACAGCCGCTCGTCGCAGCGTAGCACCTTCCTGGGGAACACTCCCGTTAGCGCTAGGACCGCTGCGGCTTCTCAGCGTGTCGATGACGAGGTCTATTTTGTGTGTGTGGATAAGATTGAGTATGGTCAGGTTGTCCTGGTACATATCGTCTAGTACTGTAGCTGTGATACCCAATTGCTGGAGCATGTTGGCTGTGCCAGGAGGAGCATAGAAGGTATAGCCGCTTTCCGCTAGGGCAAGCAGAATAGCTTTTGCCTCAGTTCTGTCCCGTTCGGCAATCGATACTAATGCGCGCCCCTTTTCTGGAATGGCCAGGCCCGCAGCTAGGTATGCTTTGCTGAGCGCTGCCATGTACGAGCAATCGATGCCCATGACTTCTCCGGTCGATTTCATTTCTGGTCCCAGGGCGGTTTCTAGTCCGTGCAGCTTTGAGAGTGAAAAGACTGGCACTTTGACGGCGTAGAGTGGCTGCACGGGCCAGAGACCACCCCGATAGCCAAGCTCTGCTAGTGTCTGACCCAGCATGATCTGCGTGGCCAGGGTTACCAGTGGCACGCCAGTTGCT
>JAFATZ010000437.1 GCA_019243675.1 Ktedonobacteraceae bacterium
TTCAGCAACTTGCACCTGATGGCTACGAACGGAACAAACGCAATGCACAACACGCCATCAAGAAGTTGCAATTGTTAGTGAACTTGATTGAGGAAGCGCAACGTCGATGAAAATCTTATCTAAGAACGGGCAAAATTAACCGTTTCACAACGATTTCTTAATATGAAAGTGTATCACCATAGCCTATCCTAGTACGTGATGAGACAAGCATTTCCAGCATGCGCTACACGTTCTGGCTGTTCGCTTTATGTGTCGATTGCGATTATTTTACTATTTTTTATTCATAAGGAGAGAACATATGGTTATACAGATGATTCAAGAGGATGTCCTTCTCACGTTTAAGGAAGCTATGCAATACTTACGTGTAAGTCGCTCTACTCTCTATCGTCTCATGTGGTCTGGTCAATTGACGGGTCATAAGGTAGGGAGCACATGGCGTTTCTACCGCGAGGATCTACGTGCATGTGTGGGGCGCGAAATTCCGATGACCTCATTGCAGCCAGAGGTTATCAGTTAGCTTAAAGAGCAGCTCCGCCCTACCCTAATTTTTTATGAGAGGTGAGGTGGCCAGGGTGGACGCCCTGGCCACCTCACCTCTCAGATTTGTAGGTGGAGCCGCAATTGTTCAATGGTTCTAGTAAAGAATTGCAAAGCCCTGGAAGCAACCTATAGGTTATGATGAGGAAGGCTTATTTTCTGTAAGAGTTCGTGCTCGCTCCTCAAACTCAAGCTCCATCTCTTGCTGAACGCGCTGCTCCGCCTCTTGCCTTGGTATAGCATATTTACGCGCACAAGTGATAACACGGTTCACGTAACTGTGAGCTAATTCGTCGCGCTGCCATCGGAGATCAGGCATAGGTTCTAGATGCAAGAGTGAGGATGGATAAAAATCACGCTCATGCAACGCGAGTGAGAAAAGTTGAGCATATTCAATCACCGCCTCGCGAGTCGTGTAATCCTTGAAGAAGCCTGGCAAAGCGCTAGAGATAATCAGCACGCCAGCTAGACGTCCTCCACGCATAACTGGATAGGCACAGGCGCTACGCTCAAACTCGTCGATGGTCACCTGGAAGCGCTCTTCGCCATCCAGGCTGTCCCATGTTTGTAAGCGTTGTAGTAATGCTGCAGTGCCGGCCAATGTTGTACTACCCAGATAGATCTTGCTCTCAAGGCTGAATGGCCATGGATCGGTACCGCTCATAACCAACTCGCGCAACGAATGAATACCATCAGCACGTGGAGGCATCAGAGAGGCATAAGTGATAGCTAACCCGTTGTGATCTGCGTCCAGATGCTGAAGAGCAGACTCGAAAATAGCCTGAGAGACCTGCCAGAAATAGGCACCATCTTCGGCTATTGTCGTTACCAGATCCATAATGTGGCGATAGATATCTTTTCCTACTTCTGGTATACCGGGATAGAGCGGCTCTATTGTCTTGCCGAAAGTCTGGTTAATGGCATAGGTAAGATCACCGCGATGCTCTGAGAGTACCTCTGGCAATTTCTTCAGATAGACAGCGCGTGGCACCGAGCTACCATTTATCCAGCGGTAGACGGTGTTCTCCGAAACCTCCAGTTCTCTAGCAACACGGCTGATCTCGGCACGGTCTCGCCGCAAGATATCGCGTAGTAACCTAGTGAAAGGAGAAAGATTCTCTTCTGCAAGCATGTCCATCGGTTGTCCTTCACCGTGCTGTGCCACTGTTAATGACCCTTCTCTCTGTATCTGCTGTGGGTATTGAACCTCATCTGCTGGTGAGCGCCGACTTGCCCCAGTCTGTGGTTTTTTTCCCTGAGAGACTGTAGTCCTTCTCGATCTGAGTGGTTGTCTCCTCTTCTTACCAGAACTATTAGCTTGCTGTTCCATGTCTATACAGTCCGGTCCTTTCCTGTCTTCCTGTATCCCTCCTAGGAAGATAACACACTATACTATAGTATAGCACAAATATACAAAATCAGCGCCACGTATGTACATTGTAAGTTATACAATATACTACAGAATTATACATAAATCGCACTCTATATGATGAGACGTTTTCGTAGCACTTCCTCAAAGTAGGCATATCGGAGCTTGCAGTCCGTCATGCACGCCCTATTGTGGTGGATGAGCACCGTCAGCACCGATCGCAACGCGCTCGCATACAAAACGAGCAAAGGCAAACTGCAAATTTCACATCAATCTGCACAAAACAGAGTACAGTGTTCGTGCGTAGTTGCGAAATGTTTCACTAAAGTAGTATCATATTTGAACATGTATTGTTTTTTTTGGCATAAACGTGTATGATACATAGTACTGTAGAGTGCAGTACTCATTTTTCCAGATCTGAATAGTGGGAAGGATAGGGCCTAACGCTATGACAGTTGAATCTGTGGTCTATGTTAACGAATGTGGACTTCCGTTGAACGCTATTGAATGGTTAGAGACGCATCATCGCTGCAAAGCGCCAGAGCGCGAGCAGATGATACGTGATCTTAACCTAAAGAAAGGAAGCTTTGTGGTCGACGCTGGTTGCGGTCCCGGCTTGTGGACTCCTCTTCTTGCATCGGCTATTGGGTCACGTGGGCGAATCTTAGGAGTGGATATTGCCACAGAGGCGCTTATTACTGCACAGCGGCGTAACAAGAACAAGTGGTATAGGTGGCAGGTGCAGTATAAGCTTGCACCATTGGAACAACTGCCGATACGACAGGGAAAGGCAGATGTTATCTTTAGCGCAAATGTGAGTCAGTACCTGCCGGACCCAGCCGCTACTTTTGCCGCTATGGCTCCCTATCTCAAACGTGGTGGTCGTCTGGTAATCAAGGATGTAGACTTTGGAACCATGCACTTCTCCACTATTGATCCAGGCTTGCAGGCCCGTGTATTCGAAGCACGAGAACGCTGGGAACAGGAGCGTATTAGGCAAGGCTATGCTTTTGAGGATAGCTGGGTCGGTTCTAAGCTCGCTGGCTACCTGCAGGCTGCCGGCTATGAAGAAGTGCAAGAGAAGAGATATCCCATCGTACGCGACTATCAGCTCTCCGATGACTATCGCTTCTATCTCCAAGGCATTGCCGACTGGTTCGTTTGTGAGGGTGCTCCTTACCTGAGTGCCAGGGATGCGACAAATTGGTTACAATGTTTTCACGATGAGCATTATAATGTTCTTGATCAGAAAACATTTTTGAGTGAGGAAACCGAGTTTGTCGTCTCAGGTGTATGGAATGCTTCTGCTAGCTCCTAGATGATGGAGCCGTGAAATCGTTTGTTCTGGGCTACTCCTCAGAACAAACGGTTTCATGTCTGCATTTTTAGTATCGCCTTTATGAACCCTCTCCCCAACATCAGTGACAAGTATTTAAAGTATCTGCCACCATCGCTATGGCTGTGTCTCCGACTAACGATTGCAATTTCGTATGAAGTTGGCCCATGTTTTCCATACGTGCGGTAATGAAAGCATGTTGAGACATACCATAACAGAGTCCTGAAAGACCGCGTTGAGCAGCCTCGTACTCTGCACTAATTTGTGCCAACAGTCGTGCGACTTCACTGCGTTGCTCGTAGGCTTCTGGCATAGTTTGTAGTTCCTTCCTATTATCAAGCCACCTTCTTGGCTTATATTCCTGGTGAAAAAGCTAATGTAATTACAATGTTTATCGTTTGGCAAACAAATAGTTTGTTACCCCTATATAGTATGCATTAAAATGTGTACTTTTGTCTAGTGCTTGCGAAGTTTTTTTGCACAACAAAATTTTTTCGTATATATTTGTAGTATCACACCTATCTCCTCCTCTTTGGCTGTTTCTCATCGTACTGTAACAAAGGGTAAACTTCAATTTCTGGCGGAAAGACCATGTGCTGCAGGTCACCAGCCCAGAAGAGTTGCTTCATCGTCTCTGCTACTGCATACAGTAGATGCTGCAAAGTTGCCTCGCGTCCTTGCTCATATGCCGTGCTGCCATGGTAGGCAGAAGTCTCGCTAAAGCATGACTCAAGCGGTATGCGATGACTAAGGCGCACCAAATAGATATCCATCTTCACATCACCCTTATCAACAGGGATCATAATACGTAACTCTGGTAGACAATTAATGCTGTCTAGGCGGTAAAAAACGCCATAGTGATCACGCGAGGCCTGAAAAATAGATACCTCTGGAGTAGAGTCACTATCGTAGTCACTATCTGCCTGATGTTCCATCTCGACTCCTAGCTCTGCCAGAAACTTTTCAAGTTGCTCATCAATATTCATATGCACCTCTCCTTTCTCTGCATGTCATTCTTTTTCGGCACTTTAAATGTGGAAGAAGAGGAGGTTTTTTCCGCTTTTCAGCGAGAATTCGCTAAAACATTCCAGGTTGTCAAAAGATGTCTAGAACATGTCAAAGAAAATCCTGGTAGCTCAATTCTTTATCGGGCACACTATAGACGCCACACGCACGAACCATGACACCTACGATGTCACCGAGCATCATTGAAACATTTTAGAGGAGCTACACTTATGGTCATACAAACTATCATGACAGGCCCAACAGCGACAAGCGAAAAACAGACCTTACATAATCTTGCTACCAGCGCTTCTACCTCTCCTTTACAAGGTGATATTATAGTGATTTCAATGCATTTGCTTGATGTTTCAGTCCTTGCTCAAGGCTGCAAGATCGAAATGGAGACCTATCGTCGTGGAGAGCCAAATAGCGATCAGTATTGTGTGGAATTGCTACATCGTGCCTTGGCGCAACGCAATGAAGAGGCATGGAGCATCTTTCAACAAAGCTTTACTGAGACGATGCAGCGCTGGATGCGCACTCATCGCATGTACGATCTGGCCTGCCGCCACGATAGTGAAGAGAACTATATTGCTCAAGCCTTCGCTCGTTTTTGGATAGCAACTGTTCACCATCAGCATGTCGAGTTTACTTCGCTGGCGGGTGCGCTACGCTACTTGCACGCCAGCCTCAACGCTGCTATTCTCGATACACTGCGTGCATATGCCCGTCCTAAAGAACGCCCTCTGCTTGAGGGTGAAGAGCCAGAAGACCCTTATGGGAACAGTGACGATGCACAGGAGGTATGGGAGATCATGCGTAGCTTGCTACCCAACGAACGTGAGCAGCGCATAGCCTACCTGCTCTTTCACTGCGGACTTAAACCTCGTCAGCTTCTCGAGTATTGCCCTGACGAATTTAGCGACATTCAGGAAATCTATCGCCTCTGGCATAATATTGTCGACCGCCTTGCTCGCAACGGTGATCTGCTACGCTGGCGTCTTAGCGATGGAATAGCCTAAAGACTGATGTCAGCAGTTGCGCCCCCACCCAGAAATAAGCAACTGCAACGGCGCAGGGGTTGCAAGCAGCAGCAGAATGGCAAAGCCCTGCTGGGGCTGCAAGAAGGATTGGAAAGCTCTGTCCTACGATATATAATATGCAAGTGGGCAAAGTATGCACGGCAAATCAAAGAAGAGGTAAGCTATGGCAGAGCATCAACAAAAGAATCATCGTGAGCGGGTAATGGCTATTATAGATCGAGAAGGTGTGCGTTTCGTAAACCTTGAGTTTACCGATATTGTAGGTATCGTAAAGTGTGTGACCATTCCCGTCGAGCAATTCGCCGACTGTATAACGCGTGGTAAATGGTTTGACGGCTCCTCTCTGCAGGGCTTTGCGCGCGTTGCAGAGAGCGATATGTATCTCTTTCCCGATCTTTCAACGTTTGCACTCTTGCCCGCTGTCATGCGTTCGTCATTGCAGTTAGCTGCAAACCACGACGTGGATGGACGTGCAAACAATGACGACGTGGTAGCGCGGGTTATCTGTGAAGTGCGTACGCCTAGCGGAGAAGCATTTGACGGTGATCCGCGTGCTACGCTGGTTCGTGCTCTAGGAGTGGCACGAGAGATGGGCTACACCTTTTGTGTCGCTCCTGAACTTGAGTTTTTCTTGCTGCGCACCGAGGGCGATGCGCTCAAGCCGCTCCCACATGATCGAGGTGGCTATTTCGACCTTTCTACTGACCTTGCTGCTATCGTGCGTCGTCAGGTGGTCTACGCCTTGCAGCAAATGGGTATTAGAATAGAGGCCAGTCATCACGAGGTAGCCGCGGGGCAGCACGAATTAGACTTTGAAACAGCCGATGCTCTACACACCGCTGATGGGCTGATGACTGCCAGATATGTCATCAAAGAGATTGCGGAGGAGCATGATCTCTACGCTACCTTTATGCCCAAGCCATTCTATCACATCAATGGCTCCGGATTGCACATCCACCAGCAATTGATGTCTCTTGAGAAAAATACCAATGCTTTTGTGGATGAGCAGGGCGAATATGGCCTCTCGGACGTAGGACGCTATTTCATCGCTGGGCAATTGGCACATGCGCGCTCCATGTGTGCTCTCCTTGCTCCATTGGTCAACTCCTACAAGCGCCTTGTGCCTGGCTTCGAGGCACCCAATTTCGTCAATTGGGGTCGTATAAACCGTCAGGCACTCGTCCGTGTGCCGCGTACCGATATTCATCCGCAATCTTCGTCTCGTATTGAGCTACGCTGTGCCGACCCCAGTTGCAATCCCTATCTCGCTCTTGCAGTCATGCTACGGGCTGGCCTGGACGGCATTCAGCGTAAGCTCTCCCTCCCGCCTGCTATAGACGAAAACCTCTTTATTCACCACGAAGATGATGAGCGTTTATTACCTCGTGCGCGGCTTTTGCCCGTGACACTCGGCGAAGCTCTGGACGACTTACGCGAGGATATACTTATTCGCGATGCCATCGGTGACTTCATCTACGATAGCTTCCTTGACGCCAAAAGCCTTGAGTGGAGCGAGTACCGTCGTCGGGTGCATGCCTGGGAATTAGAGCGTTACTTGCCTATATTTTAAGAGATACTGGCGCTGTCTCTATTCTCTCCTTAGCCGCCTCGAAGTAGGAGGTGTCTATCTCTATGCCCATAAAGCGCCTATTGAGTTGAAGGGCCGCAACTCCCGTTGAACCTACTCCCATAAAGGGGTCAAGCACTAGGTCGCCAGGATTGGTCGCTAACTTTATGAAAGGGCTGAGTACTTTAAGTGGCTTTTGCGTAGGATGAACCGGATTTTTTACTCTTTCCTTACCCATACAAATAGGAGTCTCAATAAAATTATGCATCTCTTTCTGTTTAGTGAAATTCCAAGTATGTCCTTTATTCCAGGCACAAATAATAAGCTCACAACTGTTGAGGAAACCAGCTCGTCTCAGCTTTGGAGGAGGATTAGTTTTATGCCACACCACAAACTGAAATGTATCAAATACAGGATCAAAAGCCTGGTGCCATTGACCTAACAAATTGTAGCTGGTAAAGGCAAATAGATTTCCCGTGGGCTTGAGTATTCTCACAAACTCATCGAGCCAATCTACTGGATTAAAGATGAATGTGTCCCATTCCGCAACGTCGTTGTTGAAGTCTTTTCTCCACGACATTTTGATATTGCCAGTGGAGTAGCGCCCTAAGTTGTAGGGGGGATCGGTCAGGATCAAATCAATAGAATGATCCGGTATCTTTTTAATGTGCTCGGTGCTGTCTCCTAAGATGAGATCAAAGTTATGCATTTTTTCCTACATACATTTCAATACAACTCTAATTAAGAATGATATTATATATGTTTGGATTACTGCCAGCCAAGTACTCTAGCCATTTAATCTGTGCCTTATCACAACATAGTCAGGTACCCTCTAGAAACTTCTCACCAAAACTGATATCCTAAAGAGGGTTCTTGATTGGCATGAAGCCTTTTCATCGGCCCTCGAATGAAAGAAACGCTTGGCCGTAATACCACGATAGGAGCATAAAGAGATGGTTGCCCAACCGCATCAACCACTGATGAGTGTTGAAGAGTATCTGGAACTTGATCGTAACAGCTTCGATGTTCGCTATGAATTCATCGATGGCCACGTCTACATGCTGGCGGGAGGAACTGCTGATCATTCCACGATCAGTGTTAATATGACAAGCCTACTTCACAGCCTGCTCCGTGACACCTCATGCCGTGTCTACAACTCAGACATGAAGGTTCGCCTCTCTGAGAAGCGTTATGTCTACCCAGATGTCTCTATCAGTTGTGATCCGCGTGACCGAGGCCGGATTGATTTCTTGGAGTGCCCACGCCTTGTTGTTGAAGTGCTCTCACCCAGTACTGAAGCGTTCGACCGGGGAAAGAAGTTCGGCTACTATCGTACCTGTCCGACCATCGAGGAATATGTTCTCGTAGACACACAACGGCAGACAGTGGAAGTCTACCGACGTGCCACACATAACCTTTGGGTGCTTCGTTCCTTTGGGCCAGATGATCAAGTGGAGCTTGCAAGCCTCAATGTCAGCTTTTCCGTTGCTGCTGTCTACGAGAATGTCGTCTTCCCAGAAGACACTTCAGACAGCTAGGCGGCCACAAATGTACTGTACTCGCTCGTAGGAGATGCGAGAAGGCAAGCGTTGATTAAAAAAACGCCTTGGGCGAATGGGGCTAATTGTTGTTGTCAGCAAAAAAATCTGCTATAGTGAGGTGCAAGAAAAGAAACACTCACAAGCATATTGGAGTACCTGCTCATGACAACACATGAAGGTGGCCTACTCAAGCGTACCCCACTCTATGAGCAGCATTGCGCCTTGGGCGCACGCCTGGTCGAGTTCGGTGGTTGGGAGATGCCCGTACAGTATACTAGTATTATCGAAGAGCACAAGGCAGTACGTACCCATGCTGGACTCTTCGATGTGAGCCACATGGGTGAGTTCAAGGTCGAAGGTGAGGGTGCGCTCGCCTTCTTACAGCACCTCGTACCCAATAATGTCGCGCATCTCGCTATCCATCAGGCCCTCTACACGACAATGTGTCTACCTAATGGCAATGTCATCGACGATCTACTCATCTACCATCTGGCAGAGCAGCACTACATGATGGTCGTGAATGCAGGCAATATCGCCAAGGATTTGGCGTGGGTGCAGCAGCAGTCGCTCCCCTTTCAGAACGTTGTCATCACCGACCAATCGGATACAACCGCCCTGCTTGCCCTTCAGGGACCTCTGGCCCAGCAGATTTTGCAGCAGTTCACCGAAATCAATCTTGCCGACATCCGCTATTACCATTGTACGGCAGGAATTGTCGATGGCATCAACTGCATTATCTCGCGTACGGGCTATACAGGAGAAGACGGCTTTGAGTTATACTGCGCTCCTGTAGATGTAGTCAAGCTCTGGAAAGATCTGCTGGCGGCAGGGCAATCTCGTGGGCAAGGGCTGTTGCCGACAGGGCTGGGAGCACGCGATACGCTGCGCTTGGAGGCGGGATTGTGTCTCTACGGACACGAACTGGATGAGCAGACCAATCCACTCGAAGCAAAACTGGGTTGGACTGTCAAACTCGACAAGGGCAGCTTTATCGGTCGTGATGCGCTGGTGGCGGTCAAAGAACATGGT
>JAFATZ010000260.1 GCA_019243675.1 Ktedonobacteraceae bacterium
GTCTACCATTTTGTACCTACTGACCCATCTGAGCAAGGGCAAATCCCAGGTCCAGAGGGGGAGAGACGATTTGAAGCTGCCTATTACGCAGCTTTCCCCGACAACCATTTTCAAGTTGAACAAATCGTTGCTGAAGGAGACATGGTCTTGATCCGCTATATCTATAGCGGAACCCATCGGGGAAATTTTATGGGCTTTGCTCCAACAGGTAAGTCGTTCAAAGCAGCGGGCATGGATTTGTTCCGTATTGTCAATGGCAAATTCGTCGAAAAGTGGATGAGCATGAACACGTTGGAGGTGCTTCAGCAGCTTGGCCTCCTTGCCGTTGGGTAAGAGCAGCCTCAGTTGCCTCATTCACGCCCAACCTCTCACAGAAAGTGATCCAGGGCGTGTTTGCGAAAAGGACGTGTGCGTACAGGGCTTTCCTGCGAAAGTCTCTCCAAACCTCATCTATTTATGCGGTTCCTAGAGACTTTCATGCTCTTCTCTGACGTTGGGCGTCATCGCGCTTCCCATTCTGTGGAAAAGGGCGTCGGTAGTTGCCCAGCCCCACCCAAAAAGGGAGAAGAGGTGGAGGTTTGGCACATATCAGCAGAACGGGAAAGCCCTAGTGTGCGTAGGGGACAGTTGCACAAGAAACAGGCACTATGTATAATACTACTTGGGTTGTAAGATGTTTTTGACGCTATTTAGCCGCAATAGGAGGTTATCATGGCAAGCTACATTCTAGCAAATACTGAGGTCACCGACCCTCACGAACTTCAGAAGTATGTGGACCGAATAGGAGCGACTATCAAGCAGTATGGGGGAAAATACATAGTCCACGGTTACAGTAGCCACCCCGAGACGTTAGAGGGCGACTGGAAGACGAAAATTATTACCATCATTGAGTTCCCGAGTGCCGAGCAAGCCAAAGTCTGGTATGACTCACCCGAGTATTCGGCTATCAAAGGCATACGCGAGCGTTCGTCTATCTCCAGCATTCTATTGCTACATGGTGTCTAAGCTGTGTAGATAGATTAAGATGCCCTATACTCACTTCTGTACATGATCAGTCTCTCAAATCTTGAACAGGAGAGCGTGTGCAGTTCGTCTTACAGCCTATAGGTGATCATCGAACAACGAAAGGACATGTGCTATGCAATTTGGAGTATTCGGGACTGGAATGGTTGGTCAAGCCCTCGCCAGCAAGCTCGTCAGCCTCGGCGATAGGGTAATGATAGGAGCACGGAACAGAGGCAATGAGAAGGCGGTCACTTGGACAAAGGCGATGGGCTCATTGGCGAGCCAAGGTTCGTTCGCCGACGCTGCTCGCTTCGGCGAGATGGTACTCAACGCCACCTCTGGAACTGTTTCACTTGAGGTTTTGAACAGCGCGGGAGCAGAAAATCTCAATGGGAAGATTCTCATCGACGTTTCCAATCCCCTCGACTTCAGCGCTGGCATGCCGCCCACGTTGACGATCTGCAATACTGAGAGTTTAGGTGAGCAGATCCAGAGTGCATTTCCACACATTCGTGTGGTCAAAGCACTTAATACCATGAATGCCGAGGTCATGGTTAATCCCAGCCTCGTACCTGGTGCCCACAATGTCTTCATATGCGGTAACGACGCGCAGGCCAAGACGCAGGTCGCCGCTTTGTTGGAACGCTTTGGGTGGCCGTCTGCGAGCATCCTCGACCTTGGGGACATCTCTAGCGCACGGGGCACGGAGATGTACGTGCCGTTGTGGCTACGGCTCTGGGGAGTGGTTGGGACTGGACATTTTAACATCAGGGTTGTCAGCGCCTGATGGCATACTGAACAGAAGGGATTATACCTCAATGGATTTACACCTACAAGGCAAACGCGCCTTAGTGACTGGCAGTAGTAGTGGTATCGGAGCCACGATTGCTAAAGCACTGGCCAGAGAAGGTGTCACCGTGTTGATTCACGGCCGTGATGAAGCAAGAGCCCAGCAAGCCGCAGACTCAATCACTAGCAGTGGAGGACGAGCTTTCATCGTGCTGGGGAATGTGTCATCCGACGCCGAGACTGCTCATATGGCAAATGAAGTTGAGCGGCTACTTGGAGGCATAGATATCTTGATTAATAATGCCGGAGCCTTTGTCAACCGCACTTGGGAGACAGCGACTGCTGCCGACTGGGCAGAACTGTACAATGCCAATGTGTTGTCTACTGTTCGCTTAGTGCGTTTGCTTCTGCCTGGAATGCGAGAACGTGGCTGGGGGCGTATCATCCAAATTGCAACAACCGAAGCCATTGCTCCGTTTCCTAATATGCCAGACTATGCGGCATCCAAAGCTGCTATGGTGAACCTGACTGTCAGCCTTTCCAAGGCTCTTAGTGGAACAGGT
>JAFATZ010000316.1 GCA_019243675.1 Ktedonobacteraceae bacterium
CTATGGACTGGCATGCGTGCAGGCTTCTTCAGTAGTTCCGCAAAACCACAAATATCACCTACACCGACAGCGATTTCATCTGCTAGCGAAATTAGTGTAGCGACAACTGTCGCTTCCTTATCCACTGCACAGGTGATAGACGAACTGCTGGCTGGCAAGATGACGCGTGACGAGGCTATTAGGCAAATTGAACGTCTTATGACACCTCGCTGAGAACCTGCAATGTGCAATCGCTAGCTGAACGCATTGCGGATAGTGAGTCCAAAGCGCTCTGCCACCGGCCCCAGCGTTTTGAGCAAGGCGGAGCCGATGACGAGCGTGACCACCACATTGGAGAGCGACCAAGTAAACCAGCTTAGAAGAAAGGCTTTTGGGGGAACTACACCGCTCTGCATGAGGATAAAGTTCCCATACAGACCGCCAATAATGTTGTTGGGCAGCACGCCACACAAGAGAAAGAAAATGAAGCCGCGTACCGTATACACATCCTTGCCGATTGGGTTCACAGCGAAATGCTTTGCGAGAAGGCGATACAGAATCATGGGCAGACCCAACTGGATCAGGTCGACGGTGCCAAACCACAGAGCAATCGGCAATGGAAGCGGAGGAGCAGAGAGAAGCCCGGCCCCGACAAAGTTGCCAATATAGGCGATGACGAAGGCCCAGCCACCAAACCAGAGGGCAAACGGAATGCCAAAACCAATAGCAATAAACACCGATGAGACGACAGGGAAGCCCGAGGGCAGAGAGATGATCGCGAGCCAAGAAAGCACCGTGTATACCGCTGCAGCTACGGCCACTGCGACCAACTGCCCCAAGCTAGGTGCTCCTGTAAACTTTAGGGTATAATTGATGAGAGTCGATGTGTTTGTTGGAACGCCTGGAGGCTCGTCGTGTGGCATTGGAGGCTGTTCTATTTCATCCATAGTGAACTCCTCTCACACTAATGGCGGCAAATATTTGTGTCTGACTTGATAAATGTACATGTATTCGTAATTATCTCCGGTAAGCTCTGTAACGAGTACCGAATGCCGTAATGCCTGACGAATAATCTCCATTTGCCCTCCGTAGCTCTGGATATCGCGCCGCATTTCTGAATCTGTGATGATATAGTCAATACGATCCCAGTTGCCCTGTAACAAGCCATCATAAATGTCTGGGTCAAGGGCGACATTCCAGTAGACATGAGCATAGGGGTAGAGCGCACCCTGCCCGACTCCCTGGCCATCCTGCTCATGTAGATCAGTGTACAGGTTGGGATTGATCACCACGACGGCGGAGCGAGGCACATGCGTCCGTATCCAGATCAAGGTCTGGGTCTGCACCGAGGTCGGATGCAGGGTGAACAGGTTCAAAGGGGTCAATTCATGCTGGAACTCGTAGGGCACCAGAGCCGCCAGTACACAGCAGCCCAGCAACACACGCAGCAGGTCCATGCGCAGCAGATTGGCCAGCCACTTCGTGAACGTATGGAAGGCCAGGGCCGCATTCAGAGCCGTCAGGGGGATCAAGGGCAGGATGTAAAAGGGGAAGATCACTCCCCCCCGTAGCAGCAAGACCCAGAAACTGATGGAGAGCAGGGCCAACAACAGATGGGTGCGCTTCCACCAGCCCATCAGCACATTGAACGCCAGCGGACCCAAGCCTAGGACAATCAAGAGCGGGTCGCTCCTGATCCAAGCCGTCCATGCCTGAGCAATACTGCCCTGATCTTGGCCACGCTGGACTTGGCCAAGGTAGGTGTCCAACAGGCTCAAATGGGCATGGTGGTCCCAGGGCAGGTGCCAGCTATAGGGCAACAACTCCCCTTTCAAGATGGCCAGCAGCACAAAGCCTGAGATCAGGGCGATGGCGGTGTAACAAAAGGCGATCAGCCCAAAGCTGCGCTGAAAAGGGGTGGTATGCAACCACACCCCATACAGGATGGCAGGCAGCAAGACGAACAAGACCTCTTTGCAGAGCACCGCCATGCCAAAGCACAAGGCTGCCGTCACCACCCACAGCAAGCGACTGTGGCTCGAGACCAGCAGGTAGAGCGAGAGCAGCAACCAGAAGGTGGCAAAATTATCTAAGAGCACCTCGCGCTGGAAGGTGATGGAGAGGGGGGAGAAGGAGAAGATGATCAGTGCGAGCACACCCACCAGCCGACTGGCACTGACCCGGCGAGCCAGTAGGTAGACCAGCAAGCCCGCAGCCACGGCAATGAGCAGCATCAGGACGCGGGCGCTATTGATGGCGGTGCCAAAGGTAAAGAAGCCCCCAGTCAGTTGCAGCCAACCGGCCAGTTGGATCCAGGCCATAGGCGGGTGACCATAGCCGTAGGGATAGGGCGAGAGCCAGCCGTGGGTGATGGCCCAGGCCGCTGAGACGTAGGTGCCTTCATCTTGTTCATAATGTGGGTAGCCAAACATATTCAGCCCATGAGTCAGCAGGACACCTAGAAGCCCGACACAGACAATCACGACCTCCGCCCATCTGGGGACACTCTGCGAGAGTGCCTTAGCAGGATTGGTAAGTGTGACCTTGGGCATACGATGTGTCTCGCTGATAGCGATGCGCTTCTGTTGCTCAGGCATTACCTGTGGCATCGTAGCCACAGGTGCTTTCTCGAGAGCATGGCGCTTGTACCCAGAACGAGACACTGTGCGCACAAAGAAACTAGCGTGTCTGTGTAGGATGACGCCATCTTCACGCTCTTGCTCTTGTTGGCCTTTCTGACAATCAGCAGGGGAGAGAGGGTGTGTAGGCAAATGATCAATTCTCTCTTCATCAGTAGGCGTGACATCGCAGGAACGTGATGTTGGCAGTTGTGTGGACGAGTGCTCTGGTTGCTCTAGCTTCGAGGTTGTATGGGAAGCTGTCATATCTCTCCTGGCGAAATTACATCTTTTTTTCGTTCAGTTAGTTACCTAAGAATAGCAGAAATAACAACAAAGGCACTAGCAGCAGGGACTTTCTTCCTAAAGAAAAGGACCAAACTGTATTCCCGTATGACGAAGGGCCATCTACATTGCAGACATGTAGACTTGTCACAAAGGCAAGTAGTGGGCGGAACTTTGATCTGGACGTGCCTTCGCGTATTCGTTGGTCACGGCAATATTACTGTGGCCTAGTGTGTCGCGTACCACGGTAAGTGGTGCCTTGCGATCAATTGCATGTGATCCATGACAATGTCTGAGCCAGTGCGGAGACACCTCAAACCAGTTTAGCACACCCGCCCGTTTGGCTGCTTCTCGCACAATGAGGAATACAGTCGTTGTGTCTAAACGCGTTCCTTTATAATAGCCATCACGAGAGATTTGCTGGCGTGATTGAAATACGAAATCGTCAGCCGCAGCAGTTCCACGCAAGACCGACAGCACGTTCCAAGAGCTTTCCCCTAAGAGCACATGGCGCTGCTTGTCTCCTTTACCACTCATAATATCCAGTTGTACGCCTTCAGAGCGACAAATGACGTGACGCCAGCGCAGATTACATAACTCGGAGACACGCAGACCCGCTGCATAGAGCGTGTGCAAAATGGCGTGATTGCGTGGGTCTTGTTCCAGCAAGATAATCTTGAGGACGGTTGCCTCTGACAAGATGCGCTGGGAAATAGCGCTTTTTGCCGAAGGCGGTTTGATAGCCGCCATAACATTTGCGGGGAAGAGGCCGGACGTATACGCGAAGCTATAGAACGATTTCACTGAATTGATAATTCTGCGCTTGCTATTGTCTTCCAACGGTTTAGCCTGACCACACTTGTTGATAATCTCCAACTCGTCGAGATTGTCACAAAAATCAATAGCATCTTCGAGTGTGACGGAAGCCAGCGGTTTTTCAACGAAGTCGCGGAAGACAGTGATATCCCTACGATAGGCACGCTGAGTGTGCGAACTCTTTTTGAGGCGAACCCACAGCTCGATCAACTTCTCTTCGGTTGTATCCTTTGGAACGATGGCATATTGGTGGTGCATGGTGGCTTCTCCTCAAAAAACTCTGCTAGCACGTACAGGAATTATGTAGCATTTTCAAGGATAACAAGTTCTTCATATAGGTTCGTGATAAGACAAGTTATCTTGATGATTGCCTGTTCTTATCATACCATACCCTGTCTAGTCTTGTCTGAGAAATCTTATAAATTCTTATAAATTACCAGCATGCGGTTCAATGAGCTTCTGTGGTGCCAGGGATAGATATCCTGACACTCGCAGCATGGGCTATCCCTTTGATCGGCCATTTCCCGCGGATCAATCCATAGCGCAGGCTCTTGCTGCACAACCTACTATTGCCACACGAGACATCACCATCAAGCGGGTAGACTCGGTACCGGGGTAAACTCAGAAATACGCCGTAGAGGTTGGCATAGCATTCCGGAATGCTATGCCGACTTCTATCATAAATGCCGAAGAGTTTTACTGATCGGGGTTAGCGTCCCATTGTTGCAACGGCGGCCCACCGCGGCTGTATATTGTTGAATCGAGGACAGCCAACCAGTCGAAATCGGTGAAGCTTTGAGCAGTGAGTGCGAAGTAAGTCGGGTTCTTCATGCTGCCCGAGCGGCTGGGGAGCGCTGCAATTTCTGCAGCGGGAAGTCCTTGGCCTTTGTGAGTTGGAATGAAACGCGCTGGCCCTGACACGGCAGTGAGGCGGTTCTCAAGCGTGCCAGTTTCGGGCTGGCCGATGCCATTAGCAAGAGACTCGCCCACTGCCGAACCGATGACGGCATAGCGCGGACCGAACATCTCATTGAGGTGCGACCCCACAGGCCACCATGTGTATACATCAGTGCCTAATTGCCAGTGTACCTTTGCGCGCTGCAGATGGTTGTTGTGAGCGAAGGCCAACACTTTCCCTCGGCCACGCTCACAGGACACCATGTACGCCAGGTTATCCGCCATCATCGCATCGCGAATACCGAGAAGTCTGCTAACTCGTTGATCGGACTGTCGCGCCAACTCAGCATGATAGTTCAGCAATTGTCTTGCCACCGAAGCATATTGCAAGACTTCCAGATAACGGCTTTGGTCGCTTTTAGCCACCAATTCAGGATGGCGTGTGCGTAGTTCTGAAATGAGTTCTTCCGTTTCGATTCGCAGTGCAGTTGCCTCTGGTGAAAGACCTATCGACTTTGTCGGATCCATTATTGCAGCGGGATTCTCCCAATCGGAGTCTTGGCCAAGCAACTGGTCGATACGCTGGCGATACTCCTGGCCGCTGGCCTTATCAATCGAGGTAAGGTAATCGAGAATAAAATGCAGGGCGTGGCTTGGGCTATCGGTGCCAGTCATTTCGTTCGGACTATCGAAGCCATAGAACCGGAGTGTGACGCGATGGGAAGGATCGGCATTGTAGCGCCGCATCCACTCCACTAGCTCTCGATTGGCCTCGAGCCGACCGAAGCCGTGGCTAAATCCAGTGTCCTGCACAACCTCATACGACACCGGGCTCCGACCAGCCACATATTCGTTCACGACACGCGCCCGAGGGAAACTGCTCTCGACGGCAATAGCGCTGTAGCCATGCGCCTCCACCAAGTGCTGGAAGAGCCGATTGCGCAGGATGAGAATGTCGTCGCCGCCGTGGAGCGCTTCTCCGAAGCCAAGCAATTTCACCGAGTCGCCAAGTGAGGCGATCACCTTGTCGATGGCAGCACTGAAGGTCCTAGGCTGCTCGACAGAGAACGGAATCGCCTCGCGTGCAATCCAATCATCGAGCGTTGCGTGCAATTGAGGAGCTCCTTCCATGTGCGCTGATGCTTCTCTAGACTATTCTGACATACTCTATGGTACCATTTTTTGGTTGAAACGTTCAATCAATGGACTAGTCATCCCTTCTTGGCAACACTGCTCAGATTGCACATACTCCGCTTGCTGCTAGCATAATCCGCGATCACCTGATGCAGTTGGTAGCGCCCTTGCGTGGTAATTTCCAGCAACCCACAATCCACCAAGCGGTCAAGGGTATCTGTTTCGACTCCAGCAGCGCCAAGGGCAGCTTCCTCGGAAAAGGTGCTTGGCTTGGCCGGAAACACCGAGAGGGCAAAGAGTGCCTGTCGTGAGGCTTCATCAAGCATGTCCACACTCATACCAATGATCGCCTTCAATGTGAGAGGAGCTCCTGCTGGCAAACGGAGAACATGCTCGAAACCAGTTTGTGGTTGCTCCAAGAGTAAGCGTGTTTCGGTCTGCTGCAAGCACGCCAAAGCTGCCTGCACACGACGAGGTTGCCGATGACGTGTCTGCACGAGTAGGTAATTGCCCATCATACTCAGGGCCAATGGCAGTCCTCCCACGGCTTGCACCAAATTGCGACTGACCTCCGGTTCCATCTCGAGCAGTGCAGGCACCATCTGTAAAAGCACCTGCACCCCATCGTCCAAACTCAATTCGGGCACTTTGATTGCGTATGCTTGTGCAAAGCGTAGGGCAACTTCTGGCAGGCGTGTGGTAACGAGGTAAGAACAGTTCGCACTGCCAATGGTACAAACTAGGGAATCAGCAAGGCTCCAGACATCATCAATCAGGATGAGCATGTGGCGTGACCCAATCGTGCGGCGTAGTGCTTGTGCCCAGCTCTTGTCATCCTTCAACGCATTGCGCTCCTCTTGGCTGAGGCCAAGCAAGGTACCCCACCGACTCAGCAGAGCGAGCAGATCAGGCTGTTGTCCCAGTCCTGCCCAGAGGATGCCATCACGAAAGTGCTTCTGCACCTCAGAGTCAGCAGCTAATGTCATTGCCAGCGTCGTTTTGCCCACTCCTGGCAACCCGTAAAGGGCGCTGAGCATGACGTTTTCTGGGCAGCAGAGCTGCTGCTTGAGTTGTGCGAGCAACTGCTCTCGTCCAATCAGAGTGCGAACGTTGGACAGATGAATGGGAATAGTGGGGTCATACACAGGAGCAAGAGGATCAGAAGGCACGAGCACAACAGAGGGTTGTTTGAGCAATCCGAGTTCTTGGCGGCTCTTGCCGAAGAGGGCACACAACTTCTCGCGATAGCTAGGACCAGGGAAGGCTGTGCCGTTTTCCCAGCGATTGACCATAAAGGACTGGGGAGCCTCAATCAGGTTGGCTACCTCTTGTTGGGACCACCCCCGCTCTTGACGCGCTCTCTTGAGCAAGAGATTCGGGTATGCTAGTGCCGCTGGCTTGATAGGCATAGGACAAACCCCTCCAATCTTCTACTAGGAGAAAAGCTGCAAAACGGCTGTTTCCCCACTATACATACGAGAAGACTGGAACTTTTACAGGACGGACTTCTGAAATTCCCCTCGTCCAGCTTAATTTGCCATACGGCCAAGAAAAGTGATAGTACAGGCGATATTATCTTTTCTACGATGCAAAGGTAATATGAGAAGAGGCAGTAGCAAGTAGCCTATGATAAAAGTCGCATGTTTTTGCTGTGAGCAATGACGAGTCACGGGTAACCTGTGGCAGTGTGCTTCTTGTCCATCGTCATCGGCTACACAAGAGAATATGCGCGTTACCATTGTCTGTGTTGTGTGATTTGGACAGAAGGTGTGGCTGGATCAGTGAAGCCTATCATGCAAAATGCGGCCACGTATTCGTGCAAGTCGCACGCTCGTATACTCTATTCAAGTACCAATAGTGTTGGAAAGGAAATACTCATGAGTATTCAAGATTGCGGAGGAGGCGTTAACGGATTCGAGGATATCTCGGATAACGCGAGTGGAACTGTGGAGAGGAGTGCTGACCTGGGTAACGGTGTGTTCATCACCCTTGAGGTCAGCGACATTCGAGGCACTCAGCGGGGATGGGCCAAGATACACGGCAACACCCAGCCTGGTGATCAGGTATGGATGGACTGGACCACAGACGGCGGTTCGACCTGGATTCAGTGTGGACCGTGGCCTGTCAACACGGCTGGCGATTCGAAAACTAGCGCGGCCCAGAGGACCGACCCTAGCCCGTCGTGGCGGTTCCGTGCTGGCGGAAACCGAGCGGGCATGCCCTCTCAGGTCACCGATTGGTGGTAATCACAGTACTAGGCCCACTCGGGATCCTAGGTCCAGCCTAGGTCGTCTCGTCAGTCTCTACTAAGGCTTGATACGCACACCTAATGAAGCAGAGGCGGAGGAAGTCCGTCCGCCTCTACTCGCTGTGTGTGATGTGACCGTTTCACAGAAAGAGAGAGTCCTTTAAGGAACTAGCTACTCAGGTGCGGTCTGAGAGAAGGTCTTTGCTTCAGCAATCCACGTCGTGATCTCTTCGACGGTGGGCGTGTGATGAGCAAGCTTGTGCTTTGCTTGTAGGTCTACCAATGTTCTGTGCAAGTGATCGGGCTTGCGATGCTGCAGTTCCTTGCAACTATTCACTCCAGCCTCTTCGAGCAGGTACGACAGGGCCTCGCCTACACCTTTCAGGCGCATAAGGTCAGCACGGTTGGCAAGTTCTTTAAGAACATGAGGAGTCGTACCTGCCTTTTTTGCCAAATCGGAACGCTGCTTCTCGGTCTTGGCATGTTCGAGCAACTGCGCCGTGTTTTTGATGCCTTCGGCCTCTAACTTGGACTGAAGTTCTGGAGTCATGCCTCTGATTTTGCTGATTGGATCGCTCATGAAACATTTCCTTTCTTGCTATTGATAGTGCTAGTAGCATTGATAGTTCTAGTAGCATGATCTTATCACAACCATGCTTCCGTTCTCAAGGCCCTATAGGTGAGTTTCAAAGAGAAAGATCACTGCCTGCTCTACAGACTACTTGTTGGGCATGCGATTATAGACCGCTAACCAGTTCGTGGCAATCTCGATCTGCGCCTCTTTCAAAGAGATTGCGTTTGCACATACCTGATCGTGCAGGTACTTCTCCACTTTGTCCTTTTCGTGAAATATCATTGGTGCCTATGTATTTGCTCCTATCCACTGAAGTATTTTCTCTTTCGTTGCTGGTAAAGTGTTCCTCTTTAACTCTTCTCCCCACACAAAAAGTACCTCCATTCCGAGCAAGTTCAACAATCGTTCTCGTTCTGCTGTCTCCTCTTCTGTATGCCAATATTCGCCTTGCACCTCTATTACTAAGTTACCGCGCACGAAATCTGGCAGCAAAAAGTTGTCTCCTATTCGGTAGTAGTGCGGTTCAAACTCAAAACCATATGGTTCTACTATCGACCATATCACCTTCTCTATCCGTGTCATATTTCCAGATTTCCAACGATGCATAGGACGAAGCTTATCAGGGGCCTCATCCCAAAGCCTACGCATTTGCTGGCGATTACGCTCTACTGATGACGGCCTTGCCATCACTTCTTTCTGCTTCTCACTTCTACGTTCTCTCCACTCAGGGTGTTCTTCATACGCTTTTCTCAAGCTGGTAGACAGTGTTTGTCTTGCGCCAGAATCTTCTAATCTTTTCTTCTGTGACTCAGAAAGTTTTTTCCTGCTTTCGGGAGTGCGCTCTAATTCACTCAGATGCTTTGCACGTACATCCCGTAATTCGGGATGGTCTATATATGACTGTTCTGTTATCTGCGATTGTAGCGCTCTTCGCTCAGGTTCGCTATATGCCTTCTTCTGACCTTGTGAAGCGCGTAACTTACCTTCAGGAGTTTTTTTAGTAGCACTAATTTTAGCATTGACCTGCTCTCGATATCCCGGCTTTCGCGCTCGTTTCCTGTTGCTTTCTGCAACCATACGTGAATGTGCTTCGCCTTTCTCAAAAACCATCTCTCTTTGTCCTTCTTCATATACTCTAGGTGCTGACTTTGAGTGCTAGAAGAGAACAGTTAGTAACTGTTCTCTTCTAGAGCTATGTTGCGACAAATGATCTTGTAAGAACCGAAATGAGTAAATGTATCACCTGATTCTCTGTATCGAGAACCAAGTGAACGCCATCTCAAGATGAAGACGACTAGGGTAGGCGGTAATTTAAGTTTCTAAACCATTTCAAAAAATCAGTTTAAGCACCTAAGCGTTTGTAAGCATTATGAAACGAGCTTAACGCTGTTAAAAACATGTCAGACGAATGTTGAACGGTACGTGTCAGGGTCTCGCGTTACTTGAGAGCCGATGCATCAAAAATGGCGCGAGACCCTGACACGTACCAAACCTGCGTTATTTAGGCATCTGCTGATATACCGCGAGCCAATTGGTAGCGATCTCATTCTGCGCCTGTTGCAGCGAGATCGTGCCCGAACACACCTGATCGTGCAGGTAATTCTCTACCTGATCTTTTTGGTGAAACCCCGGGGTCGGAGAGGCGGCTTCGGGCCAGAGGTTAGAGATATCATTGGATCCCCCGAGCTCGAGCGATACAAGATGATCGAGCTCGAACTCACCTGGATGGTGACGGGTTATACCGTATTCAGCGTATACTTGGTCCTTCTCACTTGTTGGAACATTACGGACCGAACTTGCGTATCCTGAGCGGCAAATGGCATCCTTTGTCCCGCTTGCAAGTAGAGCACCAGGCGTACAAGCAGAGTCAGCAAGACCACCGTGAGCCACACAGCCCGAGGTTTTGCTTTGCACACCCCACTTCGGCTCGGTTCCAGTTCCTACTACGGTGGGTGTGGCCGAACTAGGTGTAGTGCCAGTGCGAGGAGAGCCATAGGCACGATATAGCAAGAAAAGCGCGACGATCACTAGTAGAGCTAGTAGCAGGGAGGATTGTCTTCTTGGCATGGGCGTCTGCTCCTTTTAGTATTGTAGAGTGGGCTGACCTCGTATGTTACAGAATGATGCTTGTCACTCCGATTGTAACACAAGCCAGACCCTATCAAAACTGCATGGGCGCAAATCGGTCGACTTGATCCAATAGTAGAGCATACCTGCGTTGCCCCAGCGCATACCAATAGACGCATCAGAATCTATTTGCAGGAGCAACTGCCACTGCATCGCATCCTTTGCTAGCTCATTTGCACGTGGATCATCAATGTCTGTCACCCCTTGAGAGGCGAGTTGGCACTGCAGGCGCATATCATCCTGAATAGTGTCAGGGTTCCCCAGTAGGCGATGATGCACAGTAGCACGGTCAGTCGGACTGGGAAAAGTCGAAAGCAACGTTTCATAGCTCTTTTGCTCTTCGTCCGTCCAGTCAAAGCTAGCTATCTCAAGCCGTGGCTGCTGAGACAAAGTGATTTCGTTGGCAAAGCGCAGCGAACACGCTTTAAACTGACTTGCAGCCGGAAGTGCTTCGGGTGTTGGCGTGCGTTGCACCTCGACGTGATTATCATCATTGAACAGAACGCACCAGCCTCCAGAGTCAGCGGGATCTGCTCCAAAAGTTTCTTGCTGAGCATCATAGAAGAACCAGAGCATGCCACTGCGTGGCAACACACCGTTTACATCATATTGGCGCACGTCTTCGAGGCGTATCTGTGCAATGAAGGATTGGTGCAGACCCTTCCATTGCGGCCAGTCTATACCAGCTGGCAGATCAGGAACTCCCCCCAGCCTCGACGCTCCAACTTCTAAGGCAGACGCATCGACGGGCGTGGCATACAGCCGAGTCGAGGCCCGTGATATCAGGTCAATGTCTTTTACCACCCGTGAGAGTCCTGCTGCAACAAACGCACCCTGAACAGCAGCTTGGTCCATAGAGACCTCCACCAAGTTCTGATTATTCCTGTGCAGTATCGTACCAATGTGAAAGCACCGAGAGGTTACCAATCTGGAAGTTTCTCTCCAACATTATACTCCAGACAGCGTTTGAGGCCCGCTGATTGCGATCCAAACAGTACTAGCGACCATGGGCGCGGCTGCAAGAGGCGGCCGAGACCTCATCTGCTTTTAGCGTAACATTACATTTGAATAACTTTTGAGTTGACTTGACGTTGAGCTCGCGAACAGGTATAATACCTCCGTTATGACTGTTTGCATGGCATGGGACAGACTGCTAGCCTATCCTGTTCCCCAGTAAAGACGCTAAAGAGTTCTGAGCAATCCTCTCTAGACTACTCTCTTCCTGCATACATGTTCGTACCTGCTATCAGTTGGCGGCATTGCTCCCGTATCCTACGGTCTGCTTCTGGTACCCCCTCTCGATACAGTGTCGACAGGGAACTATAGCGTGCCCACAAGGGGCACATTGGCCGAAAGGATCTTTTTTTTATGCCCTCTTTTCGTGACTTCCCTTTGCAACCCGCAACGCAAGCGGCGTTGGCAAATATGGGGATTATAGAGCCGACGCCTATTCAGGCCGAGGCAATTCCGGCACTGCTCGCAGGCAACGACGTGGTGGGACAATCAGCTACAGGCTCGGGCAAGACGCTCGCCTATGGCATTCCCCTAGTTGAAAGAGTAGCCAGAAATACACGTGTAGTACAGGCACTTGTCCTCATGCCGACGCGTGAGTTGGCTATCCAGGTCCATGCTGTTCTAGGCAAGTTGGCAGCAAGTCGTCGGCTTTCGACAGCATTGCTAGTAGGGGGACGAGCCTATGGCAGTCAACTCTCAGCGCTCCGCTATGGAGCGCAGATTGTCATAGGCACACCAGGACGAGTGAAGGACCACCTTGATCGTGGTACTTTAGTACTGAGCCAGCTACGGATATGCGTGCTAGACGAGGCAGACCAGATGCTCGATAGTGGTTTCGCCCCAGAAATTGAAGAGATACTAGCAAGCACGCCTGACACGCGGCAAATGGCCCTCTTTTCAGCAACAATGCCTGATTGGATTGCGACGCTAGAGAAAAAATTCCTCAACAATCCGATCAAGATTACCCTTGCACTCCCCACGGGCGTTATTGAACAGATTGCTTACCAGGTGCCAGCGGGAAAGAAAATGGCTGCACTCTGTACTCTGCT
>JAFATZ010000364.1 GCA_019243675.1 Ktedonobacteraceae bacterium
CCTGGCGGCCCATGGTGTCCGTAACGGCGGCGCCAACGTCGCCACCCTGGGCGACGTAGTGGGTGTAGCCGAGGCGGGGCATCAGCTTCCCCCACGCCTCCGCGAAGCGGCCGGCGTACCAGCCCAGCTCGGTCGGTGTGGAGGAGAAGTTTTTTTCGAGCAGCGGCCGGCATACGAGATGAAACGCGTCCTCGGCGCTCCCGCCGTGCGCGGTCGGATCCGTTAGCGGCCCGACGGTCTCGAGCAACTCGATCACTGAGCCGGGCCACCCGTGCGTCATGATCAGCGGCAACGCGTTCTCGTGCCGCGACCTGACGTGGATGAAATGAATGTCGACCCCGTCAATCTGGGTCGTGAACTGCGGCAGCGCATTCAGTCTCGCCTCGCACGCCCGCCAGTCGTAGTCCGACGCCCAGTAGCGGGCGAGTGCTTGGCTCGTCGCCAACTGCACGCCCTGCGACCGATCGGCGACGAGCTCTCTGGAGGGCCAGCGCGTTGCGGCGATGCGTCGGCGTAGGTTGGCGAGTGCTTCTTCGGGCATATCGGCGCGGAAGGGACGGACTGCGGTTGCTGCCGTTTGGTGGCTTTGAGTTTCCATAACCGTTCTCCTTTGTGTTGGTACATGACAGATTGGCTGTGTAAGGGAGCAACTCGAAAGCCGAGAACTACTCCGTCACACGAGAGGATGCCGCCGTTTCGTGAGCGCGACATCGACGATGTTCGAGCGATTTGTTAGGTCGTCTGGGTAGACAGCTTCGCACGTTCGCCCGAAATGTACTATGCTAACAAGGACGTGCGTTAGAGGGAGCGTCTGGAGTCTTTCGCCGTTCCTCGGACATCCCTCAATCAGTGTGGACCCGCCTCAATCGCATCCAACACCTCTTTCTTCCCTTTTGCTTCGCATCCTTGCTTGGATGCCGCTGGGTCAGCCCCTCTGCCATCATCGTGCCTCCTCGCAGTGAAAAAACAATTCCGTGTTCCAGAAAACACTGTAGATTATAGACGAGCCAGTAGTGATTGTCTAGATATAGATACGCATGTCAAGCTACTCCATTTAATCTCAGTAAGAGTATGATATACTTGACGCCAAAAGGGGGAGGATACCTCAATGAGTACACGTCGCTACACTATTATTCTACATCCCGATACAGAAGAGGGTGGCTACACAGTGACTGTGCCAACCTTGCCAGGATGCGTCACGCAAGGCGAAACATTGGAAGAGGCAATTGTCATGGCGAAAGATGCTATACGCCTCTACCTAGAGACGCTCGTTGCTGAAGGCGAGCCAATACCAGAAGAACACGAGCATCCTCAAGCAATTATTATTGACGTGGCAGCCTGAAGCATTGTAGGCAGATATTTCCTAGAGCAGAACCATTTCAGTCACGGTTAGTTTATTCACACAGGTATTATTTGAATACTGTGGGCCAGAGGTAGTCCAAACCTCAACTTCACTATAGCCATTGTTCCCACTAGCATCTACAGGAAGAATGTGTAACCAGGTAATGGCTTTCTGGGGGAACGTTACATCAATGCAGCGAGGGCCTTGACTTATCATGTCAAGGCTACCCGTCGATGTGCCATCACTGAATGAGAGCTTCAGCTTATTGATCTGGTTGTTGTCCGAGGCACTCTGCTTGCGATCCCATATCACCACCCGATGGACGGTGATCGGGAAGGTCCAGTTGAGATCAAGTTCAGCCATATGACCGCCAATCCATTCAGTATGCAAATTGCCGTCCACTACTGCATGAGCGCTTGCAGGTGATAGTGTTGCTTGGGGAGCAACATTTCCCCCGAAATGAGTTCCAGGCTCAGTAGCTATAGGGGTTGGAGGAGTAAAGGGAAGCACTTGTACTGATAGTGCTAGGCGGGCACACCTCTGGAAACGATTCTGGGCATGGAAGGAGCAGGTAGTGCAGCCTATTTTGGCAGCTTTGGCAAACTGCTGAGCGATTCCAAGCAATGGCCTTTCCCAGGACGTCTCAAGCGTCCCGCCACCGATTCGGTCAATGCTCTACTCAGTTTTGGCTACGCGCTGCTGACCAACAAAGTCGCCAGCGCGGTACAATTGGTGGGCTTCGATCATTTTGTGGGCTACCTATACAGCTCATTCTATGGTCATCCCGCCTTAGCTCTTGATCTCGTGGAAGAAGTCCGACCTATTATCGTAGACTCGGTGGTCTTAACGCTGCTGAACGATCCGCATGTTCAACGTAAATGATTTCGTCACCGAGCTTGCAGCCTATCGTCTCAAGGATGATCCCAGAAAAGTCTTCTTCAGCAAATTTGAAGATCGACTCAGTGAAGAGGTCATTCATCCCATCTTCGGCTACAAAGCGACCTATCGACGTTGTGTTGAGTTACAGGTGCGACTACTTGCCAAGTATGTCGCTGGTGAAATCGAGGAGTATGCACCTTTCTTCAGTAAGTAGGCGGGAACCGATGAGAACCAAAGCCAAGGTCAGTAACCAGACGACCTGTTACGTGATCGCCTATGATATTCCTGATGATAAGAGACGCACCAAAATCCATAAGCTCTTGTTAGGATTTGGCGTCTGGACCCAATTTTCTCTTTTTGAGTGTTTCTTGACGAGGAAGGACTTGGTGCTTTTACGCTCAAAGTTGGCTAAGCATCTCATTGAGGCGCAAGATAGCGTGCGCTTCTATCCGCTCTGTGCTCAGTGCCTAGCTAAAGTGGAGACGGTAGGTGGTCCACGACCACACGAAGACAGTGTGTTTATTGTATAAACTAATCATTTTCCGAGAGGCGCAGTGATGGAGGTGTTGAGCGTAGCCTCTCGGAACACTCCACAAGGGGCTGGAAGGCAAAAATGGCCAAAAAATCTCTTCCTTATTTCGCAAAAAAAGGCTCTTTTTTGGAGCCTCTCGGAAACACTTGCATAAAGTGGCTTCTCATG
>JAFATZ010000462.1 GCA_019243675.1 Ktedonobacteraceae bacterium
ACTATCCCTTTGGCATTGATAGTATGAGCATTGCCCCCGATGGCAAGACGATCTACATGCCCGATGGCTCTCTAAGCTACGATGGCAACGTCTATGTGCTCGCCGCCAGCGATGGACACGTGACGAAAACTATTAACACCAGGCCAGGGGCCAGTACGCATAACACGATTGTAAGCTCGAATGGCGCTCATATCTATATAGGAGCGACCGATAACAAATATCTCTATCAGGCTGACGCGGCCACCAATCAGATTATCAAGCGCATCGGTCCCATGCTGGCGGGTGTGCGACCGTTCACCATTAATGGGAAGGAAACGTTGGCCTTCACTAACGCGACGGACTTTATTGGCTTTCAGGTCAGTAGTATCACCACGGGCAAAGTCCTCTACACCGTGCCAGTCAAGGGCTTCAAGACACCTAAAGAAGGGCTGAGTCATGGCATTTCCTTGTCGCCCGACGAGAAGGAAATCTATCTCATTGATGCCCCCAATAGTTACGCGCATGTCTTTGATGTCAGCGGGTTGCCAGCGACTGCCCCCAAGCAGGTGGCCGATATTCGTTTAACGCCCATGACGGGCCTAGAAGCGCCCTGTGCCTACGATTGTGGAAAAGAGGGATGGATAGAGCATAGCCGCGACGGACGTTTTGTCTACGTTGGCGATTCGGGTGACGTGATCGATACTACTTCTCGCACCATTATAGCTCATCTTCCAGCGCTCTCCAACTCCAGGAAGTACCTTGAGATTGATTGGGCCAATGGCATGCCCATCTTTACCACCAACCGGCATGGCATTGGTTACGTCACAACCTAGTCTAACGAGGCTTGGTACCCGCCAACAACGCGAACTCACGCCACTTCCAGAAGCAATCAACATCTGTGAAGCCAATCTCGCGCAGCCAACGGAGCTGTGTTTCAAGGTCGAGCAGTTTGTTGTCGGGGTCTTCGTTCTCACGGGTTCTCTCGATGGCTTGCAGAAACTGATCGTGCAAGGCAGCAGTAGGTGAAGATACATGCTCTAAATTGCAGAAGATGCCTCCTGGCTCCAGCGCTGCAAACACTTCAGCGTACAATGCGTGCTTGCGAGCGTCGGTAAGATGATGGATGGCAAAACTCGACACGGCAGCATCGAAACGACCAAGAGCAGGAAGTGGAGACTCCAGATCATGCTCCACGGCCTCGATGCTGCTGTCCCCCTTGAACTGCTCGCGTACCGCTTGCAGCATGGGGGGCGAGAAATCAAGCCCAACACCATGAGCAGCGGGTCGATCCACTTTGAGCAGGGCCAGCAGGCGTCCATTGCCAGTCCCGATATCGAGGATGCGTTTGACCGTGCGGGGAACCAGATCAAGCAGAACGGCTTCTCCTTCTTTGCGATGAGGAATATGATCAGCTCGTGCTAAGTATGCTGACGCACGCTCAGCAGAAACCCAGTTATTCATGAGGCAAATCCTTTCAAGCAATTACTTCGTTTTGCCAGAAGCTGCAATTGAGGCTGTTTCAAGGATATCATGGTGCGCCGCTGTGTCAAGCTGTTCCGCTCACTTCTAGTGTGCGTCACTTCGTCTAGGGTGAGCTTCTCTCCAATGGTCGTCACCGCAGACCAGTTTGCCCGAAATGTAGCCGTGACCGCTGCCGATTCTATTTCGTATTGCAACTTCTTGAACTGCTCGTCGCTGGCGAGTCCGTGCTTTTTCAGAAATGGAGCCAACAAGTACATCATGGGGAGTAGATGATACTGCAGGAACAAGTTTCCCCCCGTTACTGTCAGCAACTCAAGAGTCGTCGTGCGTTGGCGTACTCGCTGGCAGCCAGCGTCGCGGAAGAGTTCCCCGAGATGCTTTATCTGGATAGGGGTGTATGCTGCGATGTGTAGTACTTGACGTACGAGATTGGCTGCGGTCTCTCCGATAGGGGCATTGGTTGTAGGCCAGGCCAACTCTGTACAGACGACGTGTCCTCCAGGGCGAAGTAGCCGTACCACTTCTGCAAGGAGCTGGGGCCAGCGCTCTGCGGGCACCAGCGGTGCTAGGCCGCGCAGGTGAACCAAATCATAGCTGTTGGCAGAAAGATTCATGTGGTAGAGATCTCTAAGGAGAAACACTACATTTTCATAGCCTCGATCCTTGGCCTTGGCTCGTGCTATGCCTATATACCTTGGCCGGAAGTCTACCCCAACCACTATCACGTTCTCGTGTTCTTCAGAGCGATTCAGGTGAAACGCCAGTTCGTGGACCCATTCCCCGTCCTTGCATGCCACCTCTAGGATCGTCTGTCCATCGGCAATCGTAATTTCCTCTGGGAGGAGAGGAAGTTGCATGCCTCTGAAGAGGTTCTCGAACCAATCGGCGAATTGGTAGTCCAGCCCCTCAGAGTTTGTAAGTATCTTAAATAGGGAAGGTGTCTCTTCTATCATCAAAAAATCTCCTCTTTTTGAGCGGGATTGCAAAGGGCGGCCAGCCCTTTGCCGGGGTTCGGGGTGTCCCCGAAAAACCCCTTTTCTTTCTTTTTACGCGCTGCCTGCAGGCGGTGCGTAGGAAGTAGAGAGCAGTGGGGCGCAGCCCCACGCCCCAGGTGAGGGCTACCCGCCCTTCATAATCCCGCTTATGGCTGTCTCTACAAGAAATAGTACATGCTGCTCAATCTCATCAGCTACGGAATTGTAGTAAGAGCAGGAAATGAAAGATCAACCCCCTACTTGCCCTGCTGCTGACTTTCGGATATACTAAACAACAGGAGAGCAACACCCCGTCGCAGATGTCGTATACTATATGAAGGGGCAGACACGATGGATAAGACTGCACACTGGTGGGATGACTTGGGCACCTTTCCTACTGCTGATGAGCAAGCACGCTTCCCCAAGCCGGGCAGCGTGATTCACGCGTACTTGCTACGTCGGCGGGTCGCGGTCTCCCAACTGGCCGCCGAATTGCAGTTGACCGAGCGCATGCTGCGCATGACTATGTACAAAGATGCAGGCTTAGACTCGATGACCCGTCGACGCTACTTTATGTACCGATTAGGTATTCCTGCAGTGCTCTTGGGCTTAGATGGGCAACATCCCCAGACGAGCCAGCAGCCACCCTGGTGGGAGCAAGAGGGCTACTCTCCCTTTGAGGCAGGTCCCGACGGCTACCCTCGTCCTGGTCAGGTGATCAGGTGGTATCGCGAACGCAAGATGAAGACATTAGCCGATGGGAGGCACAAGCCCTGGACGCAAGCGGACCTGGCCCAAGCATGTGACCCTCCCATCTCAGAGGAAAGTGTGAACCGAATGGAAAGACAGAATAAGGGTTTAGACTCGATGAAACGGCGCGAAGCGTTGTCCTTCATGCTGAGTATTCCTCCGGCGTTGTTGGGGCTGGATGGACTCTCCCATGAGGTGGGGATGCCGCTGAGTCTGCCAGCTATCCATTTGCCCACACTCAAGGTAGATACTGCCCTGCTACAAACCTATCGCAGCAAGCAGACGCGCCTATTTACTGGCTACTATACCCATGACGGGCAAGAAGCGCTCAGTGAGGTATCCTGGTGGATTAGCCATCTACACGAGGAGGTCCTTCCTGTTGCTAGTGGAGCTAACCTTTTAGAAGCGCTGGCCATCGAAAGCCTGTATCACGATTTCATCATGAATGTTGCACATCAACAACGGGACGATGAGACGGCTTTGTCGCATGTGAACGCATCACTGTCTCTGGCGCAGGGTGCGGGCAACGAAGAGGCCATCGCTGTGGCATTGTTGCGACGTGCGTCGGCGTTACAAGGACAGAGCCTGATCAGCGAGGCAAAGCAGGATATCGACGGAGCGCTCTTGCATCTCAAGCGGGCTGCCAATCCTTCACTCATCGTTGTCGGGGCAGTACGCACGAGGGCTGGGCTGATCCACGCGCAGGCTGCTCAGACCGAGACGGAGATGACGATTGCCTTTGGGTTACTGGACCAGGCAGAACGCGTCGCGCAGGTGAAGGAGCTTGGAGAGGATACCTACTTTCTCAAGTTTGATCGAGGCAACTATCATTTGATCCGAGCGACGGCCCTCATGGTGAAGAAGAGTCCTGTAGGACTCAGGGATGCCCTTGATGAAGCGGAACGGTTCATCCCTCCCGACTTGACGCGCCGCCACCTGAGCATTGCTATCGTGCGAGCACAAGGGCTGCTCAAGCAGGCGACTCAGAGCAGCAGTCCACTGGGCAAAGAGCAGTGCTACTACGAGGCAACCGTGTTGGCCACAGAGGCACTGGATGTGGCTCAACAGATCAAGTCGCGGCTTAACCGAGATCGCATTGAGCAGCTCTATGAGCAAATCAAAGCCAGTACTTTTGGCGAGGATCCTGCGGTGGTGCGCCTGGGCTGGAAGCTGAGTAGATGGTAATGAGTTCGTCCTCCTTTTTGTGAGACAAATGATGCAGACCTCCTAGGACCAAGTGGATTGGGGCGAGAGCTAGCCTCACCCCGGTGGGGCAGTTCTCTCTTGAACACTTTGTACCTCAGTGTTATGATTCACTTGTATGTATCATACATGCATACGCAAGATATTGTATGACAAAGGAGAGAAAACATGTCACTTAATGTAGGATTACTCGTTCGCGTAGAGGCAAAACCTGGAAAAGAGGAGGAAGTCGGAAACTTCCTGCGTAGTGCTCTGCCGTTAGCTCAGGATGAGCCAGCAACAATAGTGTGGTTCGCCATCCGGCTTGGACCCTCGTCATTTGGCATATTTGACGCTTTCCCTAATAACGAGGGTCGGCAAGCACACCTAGCAGGCCCCATCGCTGCAGCACTGATGGCGAAAGCTCCCGAGCTTCTCGCACAGCCACCCAGCATCGAGAAGCTCGACATTCTCGCCGCTAAGCTTGCTGAGTAGGAGCCGTCGGTTTCTGGCCCCACGCGCTGAGCAACAACCACATCCCGCAGAAGTCCTCCGAGAGCATCTCAATCAGCACCTGTTGGTAAAGCTGATCGAACTCCTGCGGGGTGGTGACCCCCATCTTGATGAGGAACGGCTTGATCAACTGGTAGAAGACCATGGCATTCTGGTAACAAGCTTCGTGTGCCTCTGTGCCTGCCGAGAAGTCAATCAGATGTGGTCTCTGTTGGACATTGACACACCCGGCGTGACGTAGGAGGCGTGCGAGCATAGCGACCAAGCCAGTC
>JAFATZ010000031.1 GCA_019243675.1 Ktedonobacteraceae bacterium
AATGGCAATAACGGGAACAATGGAGCAACGGCACCCAATTGTACAGTAAATGGCACTGCAATAGCGCAGTGTACAGGGACAGACATGATTAATGGGCAGCCCTGCACTCTCAATTTTGCGGATAACACCGTTGCTATCACCTGTAACGCCGCTAAATAACAGAACGTTTCAAGAAGCAGACAAAAAACTTCCGTGCGCCACACGGAAGTTTTTTGTCTGCTTCTTCTAGCTGCTAACCGACTACGATCCAACAGCCGCTTGCTGCTTCTGTTGCGCAACCAGTTCGACGATTGACGGTCGACCGGGGAACTCGGTAATGATACTCACAGAGCGTTGTGTGCGTGAGGCATGACCAAACTTGACATAACCATCGATCAAGGCAAAGAGGGTATGATCGCGACCCACACCGACAGCTTTGCCGGGCTTAATTTTCGTGCCACGTTGGCGTACGATGATGCTCCCCGCCGTAACGAGTTGCCCATCATAGCGCTTGACACCCAACATCTTAGGTTTGCTATCTCGACCGTTGCGAGAGCTACCCATACCTTTTTTATGTGCCATAGCTTATTCCTCCGTGCTGCTTTCGGTGCTCTCCGCCTGTGCTGTGCGACGAAGGGCTGGCCTCTTCTCAGTATCGGTCTCTATGTCTTCTTCGTCTAGCGCACCAGGTGCAACCGTATCAGTGACAGGATCAGTGACCATGCCCTCATCGGGTGCAACAGCAGTGGGCCGTGGCTCCTCACCTGTTATCAGGCTTTTACCATCGGCGAGTATGTCGTCGATAGTCAGAGCCGTCAATTCCTGACGATGCCCCCGCTTGTGGCGAAAGCGCTTCTTGGGTTTGTAGCGAAAAACAATCAGTTTTGGGCCGCGCATCTGCTTGACAGCCGTTGCCAGCACCGCCGCATTCTCGACGAAGGGCGCACCAACCATAAGGCGCTCGGCATCGGAGATGAGTAGCACCTCATCAAACCTCACCTGTGCCCCGTCCTCGACATGCAGTCGATTCACCTCAAGCTTTTGGCCCACGGAGACCTTATATTGTCGTCCACCACTTTTAATTACCGCGTACATAGCTTCGCTTCTTCTCCTTGTCGACACTGGCAAGACTGCCCTTGCCATGCTTTATGTTAACCCTGCGCATAGCCTCAGTGGATACGTCGGAGGCATAGGTGGAGAGCCATCCTTGACAGTTCCATTCTTTCTTTCAATCTCAGATAAGAGGCTTTGAGGCGCAGGGGGAATGCCCGTGAAATGAGCATGCATAGTAGCTAGCACATGATAACAGTCATCATTTCAGATGTCAAGGTTCTATTTGCTATACTAATTAATAAGAGGATAGGTATGAATAGACAAAATACTTTCTTACCCGACTGGCTCGCACGCTGTGCCGAGAATCATCCACATCACCTAGCGCTCAAATATGAGCAGACCACGTGGAGCTTTGCCCAGCTTGATCGTCAGGTGACGCGCTTGGCACGTCAATTAGCTACGGCAGGCATACAGGAGGGAAGCCATGTAGCCCTGCTGGCGGCCAATGGCCCTGCATATGTGACCTGTGTACACGCGCTGACACGTCTTGGGGCCATTCTTGTGCCGCTCAATGTGCGGTTGACTACGGAGGAACTGTGCTGGCAGGTGGGCGATGTGCGGGCGACACTCTTGGTGTGCGACCAAAACTATACAACGCAGGCAAGTGCGTTATGCGCAGCGCTACCTGGTTTGCCGCTTGCTACCTTAGCAGCAGAGTCAAGACAGGGTGAAACAGTGCTCAGTGAGCTGCCCGAAGCCGATGTTTCCCTACGCACACTGATAGACCTCAGCGCGACACAAGCCATACTCTACACTTCCGGCACTACGGGACATCCCAAGGGCACGATTATCACGTATGGTATGCAGTGGTGGAATGCCATCGGCTCCGCGCTCAATCTTGGTCACCGCTGCGACGATTGCTGGCTGGCTTGCCTGCCCTTCTTTCACATCGGTGGCCTCTCTATTTTGATGCGTAGCGTTATCTATGGCATCAGCGTCATTGTCCACAGGAAGTTTGATGTTCTCGCCGTGAATCGGTCCATTTTCGAGGAGAGGGTAACCATTATCTCGGTAGTGGCAGTGATGCTGCAACGTATGCTGACAGTGCTTGATGCAGACGGCAAGGGAGCACGCTATCCAGAAACATTACGCTGTGTGCTGCTAGGTGGTGGACCAGCGCCACTGCCGCTGCTAGAAGAGTGTGCGCGGTGTGCTCTTCCGGTGGTACAAACGTATGGTTTAACCGAGGCATGTTCTCAGGCGGTAACGCTTGCCCCAGAGGATGCCTTGCGCAAGCTCGGCTCGGCGGGTCGTCCCCTCGCTCCCGTCCAGTTGCGTATAC
>JAFATZ010000047.1 GCA_019243675.1 Ktedonobacteraceae bacterium
TAGTGTTCTCGCTCTTCACGAGTAATACTGGTGTGCTGATCGAGTCCATCCTTCAGCGCTCGTAGAGCGTCAATAGGATTGATACAGGTCACATTCTGTTTCACAAGCGCATTGGAGAGACGATTGATAACATAGCGTGGCGAAATGCCATCCATCCCCTCACGTACAGCTTCCTCTTGTAGTTCCTTAATATCCTTCTGCTTGAAGTCCTCAATATCCTCGCCATCATAGAGCTTAAGCTTCTTCATCAGACTCATGCCCGTCTTCCTAGAAGGTTCCAGACGGGAGAGCACGGCGAAGACGCTGGCAATGCGCAGCGTATATGGGGCGATATGCACATTCTGCAAAGCGCTCTGTTTAAGCAATTTTTCGTAGATCTTTACCTCATCGGAGGCACGCAGGTTGTAGGGTACCTTGGCCAGAATGATGCGGTCTTGCAGCGCCTCCGACTTCTTGTTGCCGACGAAAGCCTGATACTCGTGCTCGTTGGTGTGGCTGACCACTACTTCGTCGGCATAGATCATACTAAAACGCCCAGTCTTGATGTTCTGCTCCTGGCTCAGTGTAAGCAGCACATAGAGAAACTTCTCATCCGTCTTGAGCATTTCCACAAATTCCATAATGCCGCGATTTGAGATATTCAGTTCGCCATCAAAGCGGTAGGCGCGTGGGTCGCTCTCAACGCCAATTTCACCAATTGTAGAAAGGTCGATTCCGCCTACGAGTTCACTGATATCCTGGCTATTGTGCTGCACAAAGCCATCAGCAACAAACGAGTGTGTGCCAGGGACGAGCAAGTCATACACAGGCTCAATGCCTGCTGGCCGTACTTCACGCACCGTCAACCAGAGATAGTTCTGTTGCACGAGCGTGGCAAGACGAGTGTGTGCTAGCTCTGGCTTCTCAACAAGTAGCGTTCGAGCACGATTATAGGAAAGTTGCCGATCTCCAGTAACAATACGGGCAAGATAGCTATCACCGCCATGCCCATTGAGTAGCGTCGTACCGTGGGGCAGGTGGTCATAGTTTGTCTTCCCGCTGCGGCTCTTCCGCAAAGGCGAGGTAGCTTTATTGCGCAGTGATGGAATCAGTTCAACAAGGTCGAGGACTTGATCGCCTCGTAAGGTGACATTGTAGTATGTCTCGCCATTATCTTCATGACTCCACAACGAGCCAACGACACCGAAATTGAGTAAGAGGACGTGTACTTGGCGAGCAAGTTGGCGTGACTTACTAGTAAATTTAAAAGTATTCGATCCTTGCGCGTTTCCACGAATGGTTGCATCGCCCCAGAAAAGTCCTTCGAGGAAGGCCAGTACATCGTCCTTACTACTGGCAAGAACAGGAGCGGGCACCGACTTTGCATGCGAGCCACGAGCTATGCCTAGTTCACCTCGTAACCATGCACTAAGCGCTTTACTACTCACCGAAATGTTGTAGTTGTATGTATCACTCTTCCGATGTGGTACAGCTTCCAGATCAAAGAGAGAGCGTGTCAACTCGACAAAGCGGTTTATCAACTCTTGAGAAGCATTGACGAACCAGGTCTCGTAGGAAGTTACGCTTCCCTCCGCAGTCAATAGACCCAGCCAATAGGCAAGTTCTGGCGTCATTATATGTGGTTGTCGTGGCAACGGGTAGAAACTCTGTGGCAATACCATGCTTTGCCCGAAGACATTGCTACCATGTGCAAGCGCTATATAGCTTCCAGCCTGCAGATCACCGATCTTCGTCCAAGACAACTCGCCACCGGGCATCAGAGTGAGTAGCGGATGGTTAGCCGTGCCGCGAATTGTATAGCCAAGATTGGTCTCTACCTCATAAATCGGCTGAAAGCCGCCACAGTAGAACTTGCTAGCTTTCTCTGGCCCATCAATACCCACTATGGTTGTTTCATAAGGGACAAACTCATCTTCACGAGGTTTGTGTGGAAGTTGGAGGTAAATGTCCTCCATTGTCCGCAGCCCTTCATCGGTCAGTACCAGCGTGTCGCCTGTAACACACTTCGGATCAGAAGGCGTAAATGTGCCGATTCCTACACGATATTTTTCGCTAAAAGTAATACGCTTTACCGGAACTGTCTCAATGCGCCCCCGATACTGATTATCAACCATGTAGCGGCAATGGGGGCACAGGTCACCCTCAATGTAGAGACCAAACTCTTTTTCAACATCACTTCGTAGGTCATAAGGAATAAGATGAAGGGGTTCCTCGTGCATTGGACAATCTTTGATAGCATAGATTGCTCCGGCATCGGTGCGGCTATAGGACTCTAGCCCACGTTTGAGCAAAGCAACAATTGTAGATTTGCCGCCACCGACTGGCCCCATAAGCAAGAGTATGCGTTTACGCACCTCCAGTCGCTGTGCAGCAGAGTGAAAATAGTCAACAATCTGCTGCAGCGGCTTCTCTATGCCAAAGATCTCCTGGCTGAAAAACTTGTAGCGTGGGTCTCCGTTGCGGCTTGCTTCGACGCCAGCATCCATAATCATATGATAAATGCGCTCGTGGGAGAGCTGAGTGACCTCCGGCCGCTTTGTCGCAATCTCGAAGTATTGCTCAAAAGTACCCTCCCATGCAAGCCCACGTTCACGGTCCTGATATTCTTCCAACCGCTTCACCAGGTCCATAGATTACCTCTCTCTATCGTACGAATTGAACGCAACTCCTCAAATTCTTCGGCAATGAGCTAATCTGTAGAACGAATATGGGGTAATTATAGCATAATTTCGTCCGTGCAACAATTCTGATGGGATGTTCCTTCAGTTCACACCTTCCTGCATGTTCCTAGTCAATAGTCATGTTTCAATGACAATAGTTACAATCTTATGTTATACTAGACTTAATAAACACAGGTAGAGTTCGAGATGAATATTAGCACGGGTGGACCACACATCCTTCTTTTTGAACGCAATCAACAACTGACGGCACTGCTCATCAGCGAGTTCCAGCTTGCTGGCTATGAGTGTCATACAGCACACACAGCAGTGGAAGTATTTGATGCTATTGCACGCCATCCTATACGGCTCGTTCTGATAAATCTCGCGCAGGTAGCAGCGACGCGGCGCGAATTTTGGGTGGCGTTAGAAACACAACGCAAAGGACACGGTGTCCAAGTTCTTACCTTCCAGTGCTTCGATTTTGCTGGTTATGGACCGGAGGATGCAGAGGAGCATTCGCAGATGATGCACGTGGACATAGAAGTTAGTGGCATGGATGGACTTATGGAGTTGGTCAATGCTGTGAGAAGTCGCTTGTCTGAGGCAGGCACGACCAACACAACACCCCAAGCTAAAAAAGCACAGAACACTTTATTGGCTGGTTCAGACAGCACCAACCATCAGCAATCCTACGCAGATAGTATTCGTGCCATCCTCTATCCGAGTCAACGCAGTTGGACTACTCAGAATAGTGTATCCCCAGCTCAAGAGATGAGTCGTTTAGCTAATGAGGTTCAAAACGCGCTAGTAACATCTACGAATGGAGGCTCATTACAACATCTTGCTAATGGGGGCTTAGAGGGTCAACATGAGTCGAGCCTAGCGCAATTGTCACGTTTGGTCCAAGAGCAACAAACCTCAGAGAGCATAGTACGCGGGCCAGTTGCCCTTGTGGCAGAAGCGTCAGTGGCTTTTGCATCAGCACAATCGTCAACGCAATCACAGGTAGCAATGCGTGCTGACACAGCAGAGCCGACAACGAAGTTGGATTCCAACAACAATCCGTCGCACCCGACGCGGAGCACGGAAGATACTGATACTCAGGTATTGCGTGTCTCACCTATTCAAGATATAGCTATCGAACGTCCCTCCGGAGGCCAGGGGAGCGTTGAAGGTAGGCGACGAGCAGAGTCAAAGAGTAGTCAGACGCAAACAGTCTCCGCAGCTCCATTAGCCTCCATTACTACACCCATACAAGCAACCAGCAAAGAAAGAAAGGCACTACCTCCTGTCTCTCTACCTACACCTACAGAAGAGGAAGACATAGATGAAGAAATAGAGGAGGAAGACGAGAGCTTGCCAGCTATGCCCCCTTCTCCACCCCAAGCACCTCAACAGCAGGTGTTACAGGGTCGAGCCACACGCTCACTTGGCAGTGTCCTGCTAGCAGGACACTTAGTGCAGCAGAACCGCCTGGAGGTTGCACAAAATATTCAGCGTATGTTACGCGGTGTGGATTTGAATTACCAATTAGAGGAAATTCTGCTTATGTTCAAACTGCTTACTCCCGACCAAATGTTGGCAGCAAGCTTGGTAAGCTACGGCATGATCAGCACCACGCAGATTAGCGCCCTTGGCCGCATCCGGCAGGAACTGCACTCCATTGGGCTAGAGTACGACCTAGAAAACTTGTTGATCCTCTTCAGGATACTAAGCCCCGAGCAACTACGCGAAGTAAGATCGGGCTGGCAAGGGTAGCCAGTGCAACGTTAGGAATGCCACTTACAATTTTCCTGCATTTCCAGGAGCTTTGCATAGCCAGCGTAAGGCATTGAAGCTAGAAGGTGGTGGTACAACGTGAGTTGTCCTTTTTTCTCCCTGCTCTTCAAGCAGATCAAGCAGACAATTCACACTCTGCGCAACACCTTCAACCATAAGATAGCCTGGGGGTTTGACGGCATCTCCTACGAGGTACAGGCCCTGTACTGTCGTAGTCGGGCCTAGGTCGGCACCTTGCGCAATACGGTTCACAGGCCATTCTCCACGATACGTTCCCATAGTGAGTACACGGCAGTGCTTATCAAATGCCTCGCCAAAGAGCATACGTAGATCAGCCAGAGCAAGTTCACGTTCCTCCTCGATATCATTACTCTGGATAACCTGATGACTAATTAACAGATGCTTTCCAGGCGGAGCCAACTGCGGAACGCTGTTTGTAGGCTGCACCATGCCAGCAATGCGCTTCGTATCCAGACAATACATAATGCCTTTGTGAGCGATGAGCGAGACATCACTAAGAATGTGTACCTTAAGTCCTACCGCCTCCTGTATACTGACTTTCTCGGCACTTTTTCCGGCAAGGTCAGAGGTGGCACGTTCTTTCTTCAGCACTTCTGCTTGTGTGAGCCTGTGATTGTGCAGGAGGGCATTGGTGGCACGCGGACCAATATCACTCACTAGTAATGGAGCAGTGAGCACGCTCTCTTCGCCACTCGTTTTATCACACACACGTACACCGCATACATGGCCTTGCTCATGCACTATCTGGAGCACTTCACAGGATAAACGCATCTCTGCCCCTTGCGCCAAAATATGCTGCTCTAACTGGCGCGTCAGTTCGCCACAACCTCCTTCCACGATAGCAGGTGCTCCATAGCGTAGCATATTCTTGGTGATACGAACCACCTCAGCAGTGCTTACCTGATGCAGATCAAGACTGAGAGCGAAACGTGAAACGCTCTCAAAGAAGGCGACCAACTGTGGGTTACGCATCGTATTGATGTGACGTTCGAGCCATAGGTCGAAAGGTAAATCCCGCTCTTGCTCAGGTAAAGGGCAAAGAAACATTAAGTAACCAAGATACAGAAGCCAGAAAAACTGGCGTGGCCCAAGAAACCAGAAGACACCCAGCAATCCACGCGCACGATACTGTTTCCCGTGTACGTGAAATGAGCCGAAAACGTCAGCGTCATAGAAACGAGGGGGAATACCTAAGCTGGAGAGCATACGTGCCAGCACGCCGCTGCTGCCAAAAGGGACCATATGCACGGCTCCTGTGCTCACCTGCACACCCTGAAATGTTTTCGCAGTAAAGCGCCCTCCACAATGGGTAAGGCGCTCTAGCACCACAACTCGCTTTCCATACCGCAATAACTGTGCGGCACTGAGCAGACCTCCCAGTCCAGCTCCAATAACAACGGCGTCACAGGAGAAATCGGATACACAAGTCTGGGGTGCGACGTCTCGCACCCCCACGTGTTCGTCCATAAGATAACCGAGTTCCTAGCTATCTTCCCCAATCAGGCTGCGCAATAGACTATTGCACTCGGCCATAGTGTTGAGGACACTCTGGTGAATCTGGAAGACCTTGTTCAATTCACGCGCTTTCCGTGCCATCTTCGTCACATACTCGATATCGCGTGGATTGTTCATTACATCCTCCATTAATTGCAGTAAATCTGTCCAGGCAAGCGCCTCGCGGCTACGCGCCACATCAGCGATGGTATTGTCCATACGTTCTACAACACGCCGGACACTAGTACGCAACTGACCAGCCGTTTGCACAATCTCAGTCTCGTGATTATGCAAAGCCTGCTGAGTCGCACTAAATTGCTCTTGCAGCGACATTACCTGCCCATCTAGTGCAGCCAAAGCGGCCACGACTGCGGCCACATCGGGTAGAGCCGGTGGGGGCAAGTGAGAGAGCTTGCTGAAAGTCATGCCAATTTCAGCACCAACTGAGTCTATCGATGAAGCTGTAGTACTACTTGAGGCAGGAGCGCCTGTGGAGGAAGATGTATTCCCCGAAGGGGTATCTGCCGATGTGCCTGTAGTAGATGCGCCCTTTAGCACAGATGGTGGATTTGCAGCATTCACGGCATAGATACCATCTGCACTATTAGAGGTACCCGAAGTGGACACTCCATTCCCAGCGTCACTGGCATCTACCATGTGTGTTTTAAATTCATCATTTCCCGCTTCTACTGGTATTCTCTCTTCGCCAAAGATTGGTAAATCAGGATCAAAACGTACAGTCGGTAAATCCTCTATACTAGTACGAGCCCCCGCATACGCATGGAAAACGAGTTCATGCTCGCCAATACCCACGAGATCACCATCATGTAGCAAGCGGGGCACCATTTCTTCAAGCTGCTGACCATTGACATATGTCCCATTGGCACTTCGTTCGTCGCGTATTACATAATCACCATTCTCGTAACGAACAGTAGCGTGGCGGCGTGAAGTAAGCTTGTCCTTGGAGAGCAAGACATCGCTATTAGGGGCACGGCCAATAGTGATCTCATACTTTTCCAGCGGGAACTCTTGCAGCTCCTCACCATTCTCTGAGCGCAGAACGAAGCGTGCGGGATGCTCAATACGCTCCATCGTCGCTTGCGCCGTCGCAGAAGGTTCCATGCCATGTGCCTGAGACTCGTTTGCTGCAATGGTGGCACCCGCCTCCGACCATCCGGCATCAGCAGGGGAGCCCCAATCATCAGGAGTAGCTATCGTGGCGTCACCGATTCCTGCCTGTGCCTGCGTAGAGCCAGGTGAGGGAGTTGCAGGCGTCAGACGATTGCCACAATTCAAACAAAAATTATCCCCTGGCCTTGTTTCTGCTGTACAATAGGGGCATTTGTCCATTGTTAAATTCCTCCCATTCGTATAACTGCATGTGCTAGATGTTCACACGTGCAGGCGAAAATTTCCGTTATTATACCAGAAATGCCACTTGAGGTCGAGAGCGATGGTATCCAATCAACACCTGGCTGCAAAGCATCAAAGAACTTTTGCAGTTCATCCATACTACCCTTAGCAGCAAAAACAATATTGGTGCTGCCATGCGCACCTCTACAAACAAGAGATTGCACGCCTTTGTTTGCTCCGCTTAGTGTCTCACCATTTGCATCGTTGGCTGAAATCGGTGCCGGACTGCACTGAAATGTTGCATTTTTTGAGCGCAACGGCGCTTCTGCTAAGCTAATCGCGCTGTGATCTGGCAACAGGTAACCGATGGTAAAGCTTCCTCCCAAAATAGGGTCGTGTATTGTTCCAGAGGCGCTCGTAAGACAAGTATGTATCGGCAATGCCTCGGGCAGGTAGATGGTAAACCCAAGATTAGGCTCTACCTGCTTCCAGTCAGTAATTGTCCTGGGATTACTGATAGTAGAGGATACATCTGCTATCGGTATGGCTGTTTGATGTACCGTACCAACTCTTTCCGCTGTGCTAGCACCTTCATCACGAAACACTAACAACGGCTTGCCACACCAGTGCAAGTTGGCCAAGACTGTCGTAGGTGTGGTGGAGGCAGCGAAGTTCAAGCCCGAGCATGAAGCCAGCAACACGGTTGCTAGCAAAACAGGACTTACTAGTCGTAAAGAACGACACCACACAGTACACAAGCCAAAGGAAAATGCACGCTGCATGACAAGCTCCTTGAAACTCCAGTTGATGCCCTATAGGGCTATCAAGAATATAAACGTATGAGCAACCACTCTTTCTCACTTTTTTTCTTTTTGGCCCAGCCGACTATGAAAAAAAGGACTTTACACCGTTTGTATTTAATGCTACTATTACAAACCACTGAACCAAAACTACCTACGTAACTATTTTTTTGCCTTTATTGCGCGTCTAGTATGCTGAGGAACCCGTGAACGCAAGACACATCTGGCAAACAGCCATGGATAAGTTGCAGACAAAGGTGAGCCACGCTGTCTTTACGACCTGGTTCCAGGGTACCTCTGCACTTTCTTATCAAGACGGCGTTTTTATTGTACGCGTTCCGACAACCTTTGCCAAGGCCCAGTTAGAGGGACGCTTCCTTGAGTCTATACGCTCCCTTCTCTCAGAGATCACAAACGAGAAGTTGGATGTGCAGTTTGTGATCACAAAGGAGAGCACGCAAGAGGAAGAAGACGCAACGGGAGATGAAATTCAACCCATACAGAAACGATCTTCCCGTTTTCCAAAGAGTCGGTCTTCTGCAGAGCAACGCGAGAAACGTGCCACCGCTGCTATGAATTCGATGGCCCCCCTAATACCACAGGCAAGCGTTCGACGTGGCCCGGAAGAGGAGGAACCTGTGCCCGTAGTGGGCGAGGAGAATATAACAGAGGCTACTCCTGCTGTCAAGTTGCCTACTAGTGAAGGTATACTCAATCCACGCTATACCTTCGGTGCTTTTATAGTAGGCAAGTCTAACCAATTGGCACATGCAGCCTCTTTGGCAGTAGCAGAGAACCCAGGGCGCATTTACAATCCACTCTTCTTCTATGGAGGTGTAGGCTTGGGCAAAACACACTTGTTGCACGCGGTTGGTCATGTGGGCCTGAAGGCAGGTCTAAACGTGCTCTATGTCACTTCCGAAAAGTTTACCAACGAGATCATCAACGCTATCCGATACCAGAAAACAGAAGAGTTTCGAGCGAAGTATCGCCAAATTGACGTTCTGCTCGTCGATGATATTCAGTTTATCGCAGGCAAAGAGTCGACTGAGGAAGAGTTCTTTCACAC
>JAFATZ010000141.1 GCA_019243675.1 Ktedonobacteraceae bacterium
CAGGGCTACCAGATGGTGCGTCTTCGACGTAGGAGGCACTGAAGGCGATGCCTCGTCGCAAGATTCTGCGCGTCAACGTATCGTTCTCACCGCCAGTATCTGTGTCGTCGTCGCGTGGGTTGACCTTACGGATATGTGCTGCGAAGGGACAAATCGTGCCAAAAAAGTCACCCTGTGTCTGCATAGGGAAGGGGTCACCAGCTTGCCCTGGAAGCAAGGCAATCGGTTTGGCGTGCGAGTTTAAAAAAGAGAAATTGTTGTTGGCAAATTCATTGGTACCCATAGCCGCGTTATCCTCTGTGGCAGTACGCATGATTGGGGCACCACTCGGCCAGCGGCCCACCATTTTTGTCGTGAGTAGCTCGGGTGTCATGGTGGAAAAGGCAGGTTTGGCCGCCAGGAGTGCTGCCTGCCTCTGGGCAAAGTCTTGGAACGCTTTCACATCTTGGCGTAGCCGACGGAACACAAGATAGGAGCCATTTCGTGCCCATGTAGGTGCGTCATCCTTGTGTACAGGGATGAAGGGGTTATTGTTCTGCTGGCGACCATAGCCGAAGACGAATTGACCAGGGAATACAAGCGGTTGCCCAGGTCTGGCGAACTTTCTTGCCTCGTTTGGGTTCTTGGCTGGATCAATCAAACGAGGCGTTAAGAAATCTTGAGGGGCGTCAGAGAGACGTCCACGAATGCTTGGCTGCGAAACGCCATCTTTAAAGCCAAAGTGCTCATGCCCTGGCTGCTCAGCGCGAGCCATACCTTGTTGCTCAAACACCAGCTCAAGCCCGCTACTGGTCTGGGTACTATTGGGTAAAGCTGCAATGCTGGCCTTGATCAAATTTACGCGCTCACTAAGAAACTGCGGCACATCACTAGCAACGATGAGTATGATATCAGGAACAGTATCCCGCTTATTACTATCCTGTCCGCCGACGACCCAATTACGCGGATGGCCAACATCCCTGACATCCTGGGGATCACCTAAAAATGCCGAATTGCTAACCATACCATTGCGAAAAGCATCGTCGGCGAACTGCTCTGGCCCATCTTGTTCGCTTGGTAGCAATTGCTTGAGGGCGCGAAACGAAAAGGCGATATTTACCCAGGTTGCTGCTATGCCAGAAGGATCAGCTCCCAGGCGTATCCTCAGAGTCTTGAACAGCCGATTGTAGAGCAAGACCTCTTCAACCGTCGAGATGTAGGGTACAATAAAGCGCAACCAGGCTTTAGCGGACGTAACGTCAAGGATGTTCAAGAACAACAAGGTCTGGTAGTCTTTATTAAATCCAGCCAAGATGTTTCCCTGGATATCATGAATTTCCAGTACCTCTTCTAAGGGCGCGTCGACCATACATTACCCCTGTTTGTTGTATAGTAGGCATCTGCTCGGCGAATTCTGCTGTCGTTGTCAAGCTCGCGATTTGGGGTTCCCCACCCGATACTTCGCATAAGTTCCTGTATGGTTGTCCACCGGGACAGCCAGGAACTGGTCCAGCACCAAGACACGCGAGCATAGGGATTGATGTGGTATCGAGGGGTGGAGTGGGCTGAAAAGCGATGCCCGTCAGGCTCATGGTGATTTGCTTGGTGATCTGCCCACCAAATTCGATAGGCACATTATTGATTTTGATGTCACTGACTGTAAAGTTTGCGCTATCCGGTACCTCGTAGACGGCACGCACAGTCATGCCCTGGCTTGCATCGCCGCGCAGTACCTTCCAGTACCTTTGAGCATCTGAGCCATCAGGCGTCGTCCAGCCGACTGTGTTTAATCCCTGCATGTACAGCCCGACAGGATTCTTCAGTGTGACCAGAAACCCTTGCTGAGCAAGCTCATTCACGCTATGCCCGATAGTGGGATCGCTAAAGCGCTGCGGCTCCCCAAATAAGGCACAACAAATCAAATCGCTTGCATCTGTAACGGGTTGTCCATCGGACGTTTTACGTAGAATGGTTGCGTGCGCCGCAATGTTGATCTCTGCTCCCAGCGTATTAGCAGAATGAGTCAGATGCATAATACCCTGCTTTACATTCCATTTGTTAAAACGATTGTATTGGCCGCTCGGCAAGAGTAGATCGTTCATCTGTACACTTGGATCAACATACTGCTGATACAACGACAAAAGGGTCGTGGGATCGTTTTGTGCCAGAAACTCCCAATACTCACGCCCTTCGCATGTAAAGGTCACACTTTTAATTTTTCCAACGGCGTCACGCTTGACGTGCCACTCGCAGTACTCGTCCTGGGGGCGATATGTGACTACATTGCCCTGTATGACACAGCGGATAGGCTCCTCGACTGCTCGCAAGGCAGAGCGTTCGTCTGCAAAGATATTATTCGCCACATTAGGGAAAGCATTCCATACAATCGGCAGTGTCTGGAAGGAGGTAGGGGTTTGCGTCTCTATTGGACTATAGAACTGGATAACCGGGTTATTTACACCCCCTTGCGAGAACTCATCGCGGACGCCTTGAATATTAGATCGGAACGCATCCGCTATAAGTTGACTCCAGCCCTGTCTAAGGGTGGCATTAAAATCGCTCAAGTTAGCGGGAGGATCAAATTGAAACGGCGACTGTGCCATCAGCTTTGCTCCTTTGTGATATCGAACCTTCATTGGACTTGGAGTCTTAGTAAGACTTATCTTTACTCTGAGAGTCTCTGAGCTTACCTATCATCATTACCCCAAAATCCGGTTCGTTAGTAATAAAACGATGGGAAGCGTACTTTTTGGGGGTGGTGATGGCCTATTGATCTTGTTGTGCGAGGGTATATGTTTGGCAGATTACGTCTCAGGAATGTGTGGAATCAACCCTTTGCGGAATGCTTCCTCCTGGATGTAGCGTGGCGCATGGCGTGCATCTATGATCAGCCCATTGACCTCAAGCATCCATGCCATTGGGTTCGTGTCGATCATCGACGGCAACGTCCAATCTGGATCCATCATGTCGATACCTAACAGATCGCGAATCTGTTTGGATTTGGCCTGCATCGTACTCGAACTGAGACCGAAGTACTCCCAGATCTGACTGGCCGCAATATGGGGCGTTTGCGACGAGTCGAAAAGAAAGTTCACCATGCCCAGGGCATGAATGATGCCGCATGCCCACGTGCCGACCTTACCCCGCACCAGCGGCGAAGGGCGTTTGCGACAGAGCGTCGCCGTCAACTCACGACAGAGCTGTGCGTACTCGTCATTCAAATAGGTCTGACTGAAGGCATCAGTCAATTGGGTGATTTCGTCGAAGCGTGGCTGCATTTCTTTGGGCACGTTCTGCGACGTACTGCGTTTGGGCATAGCTACTCTCCTCTCGCTTACATGATGGCGTCCGCTATGGGCGGACCTTCAGCAGGAGTATAGCATCTT
>JAFATZ010000174.1 GCA_019243675.1 Ktedonobacteraceae bacterium
ACGTATGCTAGCACTTCCCGTTCGCGTTCTGTCAGTTCGTCGGCAGGAGTAGTACCCGTGGTGATGCGTGCGATGGCCTTCTTAGTTGCTTCTGCATCAAGTAGCGACTGGCCACTGGCAACGAGACGAATGGCCTTGAGCAGTTCAGCGCGGCTGACATTCTTCAAGAGATAGCCACTCGCTCCGGCCATGACTGAGGCAAAGACGGCTTCGTCGTCACTAAATGAGGTGATCATCAGCACATGTACATTGGGATAGTGGCTTTTAATTTCACGACAGGCTTCAATGCCATTCATCTTCTCCATGCGTACATCCATTAAAATCACCTGTGGGTCCAGCACGCCCATCTTGGCCAGAGCTTCAGCGCCATTGCTTGCTTCACCAACCACAGTGATATCTGACTCCAGTTCGATTGCGGCACGCATACCCATACGTACCACTTCGTGGTCGTCTACGACCATAAGACGTATCTTTCCCATTGTACGCAGCCTTTCTAGCAAAGCGGAATCCATACTCGAACCTGTACTCCGCCTGTCGCTCTTGAGCCAACCTCCAATGTACCGCCCAACTCTTCGACACGCTCATGCATACCACGTAAGCCATGTCCTGAATAGATGCGTTGATGCTCTCCGCCGTTTAGCAGATTATAGCCGTAAGAGTCAGCCTTTAGCCCTTGTCCATCGTCGCAAACCTCTAGCTCAATACCGTCCTGCAGGTGACGGAGGTACACTTGTATGTGTGTGGCCTGTGCATGCTTATAGGCATTGGTCAGAGCCTCCTGAACAACGCGGAAGATAGCAGGGCTTATCTGCTCATAACGACGTATACGCTGCTTGATTTCGTCTGATTTCTCTGTAGTGCAGAACTCTTTCAGTGTCATAGGAACTTCGTTCTTGGGGTTTTCTTCACTTCCTTCGACTTCTACATGAGTTGACAGGCCACTAATTGCCTCAAACTCGCGCAATTGATTAGCGAGCATCTGCGCTAGATTGGTCGAACCGTTCATAAGAGGCTTGAGGTTGAACATGTAGTTACGCGTCTCCCACAGTGCTTGCTTTGAAAGTGTCACCAGTTGGTCTAGGCGTGTTGCCAGTGGCGTAAGCAATTCGCCATCCTCTTCCGAGGCTTCAGCAATACGATGTGCCTGGGTAGCACAGGTCTCACTGTTCAGGCTCAGCATATACACGAGTTGGGCCACCCCGTCGTGAATCTCGCGTGCAATACGCTCACGCTCTGCTACTGCTGCCAGTTGTACCATCTGTCCTGTCAGGTCTATGTTCTCAAGTACGACAAGCAGTTGCGCTCCTGCTATCGTGAGAAAGTCTTCTTGCGGACTCTCAAATAGCGTCTGCTGTCTGCTCTCAGCACCTATCACTATACGCAAATGTCCATCCTTTAAAAACGGAAGATAGAGGTGTGCAATGCCGTATCCCTCGTCTGCCTCCGTGTGAAGAGGCTCAAAGCTACTCAGTTTCTGCCCCGTATGTATCACCTGCTCTAGCAATTGTTTGCGTCTTCTTGATAAAGGAGAATTCGGCACGTCTGCTTCAACATGTGCTTCAATTGTGGGTAATGCGTTCCTATCGTTGTCCTTGTCTGCAGCAGTGCCCAGCAGGGCTATCATCAGGCAATGGAAGTGGCCGCCCTGGCGGATTTGCTCTGCACTGTGTTGTAGTAGGAGTTGTTTGTCACTTGCCTCACGCACCATCGTCTCACCTATGCGCCGTAGAGCCTTTTGTCTGCGCCCATCATCCTGCATCTCTCGCTTGTTGCGTGCATAATTTTCGAGCAAAGTGGCAAGATAGGCCGCAAGAATCACAACTAATGGCGTGTCAAGCACAAGGCCTGCAAAGTCCACAAAGCGGGGTGTAATATGGCCAATGCCGGGAGGCGGAAAAAAAGCCCCCAGGAGTGCAAACAAAACGTAGCTAAATGCCGCTATTAAGCCGCCACGATAACGGTACGTCAGGGCTACGGCGAGAGGCGCAGACATACCATAGCGATAGAAAGGGGAACCAACGCCGAAGAAAGGCGGGCCAAAGTAGCCGCTGAAGTAGGTAACCAGACTGCAGACGACTACGTCGGCACCATAGATGAAAACATCCCAGTAGGAATTAGGAGGAGTGAAGATGTGTGCATCCTCATCAGAGGCTCGAGGACGCGTGCGTCTCCACCACGGGGCGTGTTGTCTGTGTTGCTTTGGCTGGCTGATGCCACTTCTGGCACGCAGACGTGGCAGAAACTTTTGCAGAATCGGCGCGTAACGCGTGATGAGTAGCGACTGTAGAAAAGTCAAGATTAGCAGAAATGCGGCAAGAGGTAGTAAGTTCATTACGTGACCATTGACATTCCATGTCGGTGCCTCTTTCATGAGCCACAGAAAGGCGAGGAGCCAGGTGCTCCAACGCCAGATGAGAAAGAAATAGCCAGGGATGTTGCGCAGACGACGCAAGGTTGTACCTGGTATAACTTGCCATTTTTTCTTTGGCTCTTTCATGCCTCTTCTGCTCCAAGAAGGTCTACATGGCTCTTACTGATCTCTGTGCAAGCATAACTGTTTTTAGGTATGCTGTATCTTATTCCTTTTTGATTGCTGTAATCAAGGTGGCCCCTGGCGTAAGTAAACGATGACTGTGTATCTGTTCCATACCCACCTGTTGCAGCCATCTCTTGACGATGGGAAAGGAATAGCAGGTTCCGCCGACGGTGGTCATTGTCAAGGCCATGAATTGCACCATCAAGGAGGCCAAGCGCGACCCGTACGTCTGGTCCGTTATCTGGTCAACGAAGGCCAGTACACCGCCTGGCCTAAGCGTCTTGGCCACCTTCTCAAGAATAGTCACGTTCATTTCTGGCGGCAGGAGGTGGGCAATGTGGAAGTAGAGAGCCACGTCAAAGGGCTGCGAGAACAGTGTAGGAAAATCGTCCTTGACGATATCGCTGCACACAAAACTCATGCGCTCTTCCAGCTTCATCTGTTTCGCTGTACGCTCTCCCGCCACAATGCCAGGTTCGATATCCAGAATTGTTGCATGCAGATATGGATATTTGCGACAGAAGAGGACACTATAGGCGGCATGTGAGCCACCGACATCAAGTAATTGTTGCGCTTGCTCTGGCACACGAACGCGATGAACAATCTCGCCACCTAGCGCAGTCGCAAGGGAGGCAAGGCCGGCATAGTGACGGGCAAGTAACTGCTGTGCCTCTGGCGTACTAGCATCTTCTTCATAGGGCATGCGCATAGCTTGTTTGTTGGTATGCACAACTTCTGTGACATGATCCCAGATGGCAACAATATCTGGGCTATGAATGACGTAAGGCGCGATATTCATTGGTGACTCCTTAGTTAGCCAGCGAGTCGCCATACGTGTATTGTGATAGTTACCGTGATGATAGCGCAGGTAGCCCGCCGAGACGAGTAGTTGCAGCAACAGTTGCAGACCTTGCGGCTGACATTCGAGCTTTTCTGCCAGCGTTTCCAGGGGTAATCCCCGTTCGCTCAACACATCGAATAGGCCCAGTTCGCAAGCGGTAACGAGCATTTTGGCGATGCCCACTGCCAGCGGTGTATCAAAGAGTGGTGTCGGCAGTAGGTTGAGGCGTGATAGTAGATATTCCAGCGGTGTGAGACGCAGTGGCACTCTTGCATAAACCTTTCTCTATCAAAGGGCTACGCTGATCAGCCAGCCGCCAGCGAGCACAAGACAGGTAAGCACGACAAGATAGAAATAGAGTTTGCGACCCTGTAGTGAGGTCTGTGAACCAAAGAACACAGAGAGTGTGCCAACTGCAAGGCAGGCAAGCAACAGTGTGGGCAGAAGAATCCAGGGTCGAGCAGGGACAAGACCGCTACCCGCCAGTCCAGCAATCGAGATGGTAGCAAGCAGAATGAGCAGGGGACAGGCGGTAAATGAGCCTCTCACTCCCAGCACGACGGCGAGGGTACGCGCATGTGTTGCGACATCCTCCTCAATATCTGGTAGCGAGTTCGCCAGATTTAAGCTCACACCGAGCAGAGCGGCGACTGGCACCAGCCAGAAAACGAAGGGCACAATGCGTCCCACTCCCACAAAAGCATAGACGGGAATGAGCGGAATTGCCAACGCAAAGACGATACCACTCAGAGGTGTGGCCTTCAGACCCAGATTATAGCCTTGCCCAAGAGCTAAGTAGAGCAACGAGACAAGCAGGGCCAGGGGATTGAGAGGCAGCAACAGCAGCAGCATGATGAGTATGAGCAGCAGACCCGTGATGAGGGCTTCTCGGGGACGAACTAACCCACGCACAATAGGCTTATTCTTCTTACTCACCATATCGCGCCGACGGTCAAAATAATCGTTGAGGACGGCGATGGAAAGCTGCATGGCGAGATGCGCGCCGATCACCAGAACAAGGATGCGCCAGATCAGATGCGGCCAAGCAGCCAGCAGAGCAAATAGGGTGACCGCAATCAGGTGAAACAGCACTGGCCCTGGATGGCTGAGCCAGAAGAATCCGCGTAGTATATCAACTGGACGACGCTTTTTGACGATTTCCATAGAGCTTACCTCTCCTCGTAACAGCTTACCTCTGTTTAAGAGCATAGCCCATATACGATCCTGAGAGATCCTTACTCTCTTGGAAATTCATGCGTTTGCCCATCTCTGCAAACGTCATCTGCCCACGTTTGCGCCTCAAGAACATGTCGATGGTAGCAAGTGGGTGAGCACGCGGGTTCATTCCCTTCATCTCCTGGTTCTGCAGATGATATCTCTGCATACACAGCAGCAATTCCTGTGGCTTGATAAACATCTTCCAGTCATGCAGGTAGGGCGGCATAAAACTTGTGCTCTGCCATTCCTGAGCTATCTTAATATGGACGAGTTTGGTAAAAAGCGTACGGTTAATAGTATCGTAGAAGAAAATACCTCCTGGTATGAGGACGCGTGAAATCTCTTGTATCACTTGTGCCACATCGTTGACATGTTCCAACACATCACAACAGACAACAACATCGAAGCAGGCATCCGCAAAGGGGAGATGTTCACCAACTCCGCTCTGGTAGGTTATGTCCAGCCCTGATTGCTGTGCATGCTTGCGTGCTGTGGCAAGAGAAGGTTCTGAGGGGTCAATCCCTGTCACTTGACAGCCGAGGCGAGCAAACTCCTCGGCCAGCAAACCTCCTCCACATCCTACATCGAGCACCCTTTTGCCTTGAGGGTCCATCTTTCGTTTGTCAATGAGCACCCGTTGGAAGTAGCCAAAGCGCACAGGACCAAGCCAAATGCGCAGAGTACCCCCAAGCACTTGGTTCTCATCCCACCAGGTATCACTCAGACGGTTGTACAGTTCATTATCGACTGGCATGGGTCAGTTCCTTTCGTGAAAACATAACCACGCTCACACCTTCCTTAGCGCCAGTGTGGCATGACTTCCGCCAAGCCCGCGTGCGCAGAGCAGGGCTGCATCCGCATGCCTATCCTGTGCTTGTACCTTACCACGCACAAGGCCAGCAGGGCAATGACGCACATCAGGCTCCTCACAATTGAGCGTTGGCGGAACGAGACGATCCTGCAGAGCCACGAGGGCGCAGATAGTATCAAGAACTCCGGCGGCAGCGAGGCTATGACCGAACTGTGTACGCGGGACGCTGCACGGAAGGTTGTTGAGTGCGGAGCCAAAGACTTCGTAGAGAGCTGCGGTTTCTATGGCGTCCCAGGCAGGCAGGGCACGACCATCTAGATAGATGCAAGCGATGTCCTGTGGTTCTAGATGAGCCTGATTGAGCACAAGGTTGAGACAGCGAGCGTAGGCAGGCACATCGGGCAGAGCAGGAGCAGCTAGATTCCAGGGCGTACTGGTCTGGGCATAGCCGACGATTTCACCGTAGATGGGCACGCCACGAGACCGTGCGTGCTCATACTCCTCCAGAATACAGATACCCGCCCCCTCTGCGATAAGCAGCCCGGCTGCTCGCAGATCAAAGGGGCGGTAAGCACAGGGCATGGTCCCTGCACAGAACGAGGGGCTGTTACCAAGGAGGTGCAGGGCAACCGAATGGAGCGGCGCTTCGCTACCCCCAGCAATGAGCACATCTGCCGCATCGCGCCTAATGGCTTCGTACGCTAAGCCGAGCGCATCCAATCCACCGCAGGTATCGTTGACGGGCGTCTTACAGTAGCCCTGGAAACCGTAGCGGACAGAGAGCCGCCCAACGTTGGCCACCTGGAGCCAAGCAATGGCTGTGTGGGCACTCATGAAACGCGCCCCTCGCTTATAGAGCAGTTCGATCTGTTGAGCAACGTACCCAACGCCTCCGAGGGTATTGGCGATCACTGCACCGAGGCGTTGCTGGTCTTGCTCTTCGAGTGCCAACTTCGCGTCCAGCAGTGCCTGCTGGACAGCAGCAAAGACAAAATGTGTCATACGATCTGTACAATTGGCCAGTTTGCGGTCAATGTAGTCTTCGATACGAAAATCCCTGACTGCGCCACCAAACTGGATATGCTGTTCAACATCGCTGTGCATGAGCGGACCAATGCTAGCACGACCAGCCCGTATGGCACTCCAGAACGCTTCCTTGCCGATACCATTAGGCGCTA
>JAFATZ010000028.1 GCA_019243675.1 Ktedonobacteraceae bacterium
ATCAGGTGCGTAAGCGCGAGATTCAACAAGGAGTGTGCCTACTGGGGCCGCACCGCGACGAACTGGAGTTTCTGGTCAATGGCGCTAGTATGCTCACCTATGGTTCACGTGGCCAACAACGTACGGTTGCCCTCTCCGCTAAACTGGGGGAGCTTGCATATATGTATACTTGCACTGGTGACGAGCCGGTATTGTTGCTCGACGACGTATTCAGTGAACTTGATGCTCAACGCCGTGCATTCCTACAACAGCAGGTACTCCAACACGAGCAGGTCTTGCTTACGACGACCGACATAGAGAGCTTTCCTGCTGAAATGGTGAAGCAGACTCACGTCTTTCATGTTGTTGCAGGTGCTCTCAACCATGTAAAGGCATGATGTATCACACCCCTTGGGGTGAAGAGCAGGTCACGTTGCCCCACAACCTCACCCCAGGTGCGATCAATCATGATTTTACTTAGCGCAAGCTTGTTCGTAGCGCTTGCTGATCTCCACCCAGTTGACTACATTCCACCACGCAGCCAAATATTCCGGGCGACGATTCTGATACTTGAGGTAGTAGGCGTGTTCCCACACGTCATTACCCATAACGGGATAATTACCATCCATAAGTGGGCTATCTTGATTTCCGGTCGAAATAACCTGCAGCTTTCCGCTTGCATCCAAGATCAGCCAGGCCCAGCCAGAGCCGAAACGTTTGGCACCAGCATCATTGAAGGCAGTCTTAAAAGCATCGAAGGTGCCAAAAGTAGAATTGATAGCGCTGGCTAATGCACCTGTAGGCTCACCACCGCCGTTGGGGCCCATGATTTGCCAGAACATAGAGTGGTTAGAGTGACCACCACCGTTGTTGATTACAGCCTGCTTCACATTGGCAGGAACCTCGTTAATGCGTCTCAGCACTTCGTCTACAGGAAGGTCGGCAAAAGGAGTATCCTTGAGTGCTGTATTCAGATTGTTCACGTAAGTAGCATGATGCTTGTCGTGGTGTAGCCTCATCGTCTGCTCATCAATGTATGGTTCCAGAGCATTGTAAGCGTAAGGTAGATCTGGAAGTGTGAAAGCCATAAGATGTGTCTCCTTTTATTACTGTAGTATGTGTCTTCGTTCGAGTGGCAGTGAGCCTGTCATACTCACCAATTAGTTGTATGCGATAGGGGAGCAAATGTCAAGCAGAAGCGAAAATTGGCAAGGCTATTTCTGAAACCTAGATGTGCGCAAACCCATCCCACTATGTTATAATGCCGCCAAACCATATGTTCTAATCCAGCGTTACAGAAGAGTATTTCGAGATGTTTATCGGCAAGATTGTGAAATCGGACTCGCACATCAACTACGTCTGCCAGGTCTATGGACCGCGTGAGGTCGAGATCGAGCCTAGTCCGGCAGATTATGCCTTTGGCCGCTTCGTCCGTGTGGCCATCCGCTCCGGTCAGACCGACGATCTGAACATGTCTCCAGCCGAATTTGGTGCAAGGGGCAGCCGTGAAGCTGTTATCTATGCCGTTGGCGTGATCTACGATACCATTCTACTCAATCCCGCTTTCGGTTCGCTGGGGCCACGTCTTTCTAATGAGACACAGGTGGAGCTGTTCTCTCCCGACTACATCTCTGAAAAGGCAGTGTTGATCTATGTGATGGTGCTAGGTATGATGGGTCATGGCAGTAGTGGCCCGTCAGAAGTTCTTTCGACTATGCATGGCGTGCCATTGCTTTCACTAGAACTGGGCAGCGAGATTGAGACGATGGCCGACGAGCAGGTGCGTGCATTCCATCTGTTTGCTGACCCTGGCAGCAGCGATTCCCCTTACCTGCACATGGGTTATCTGCCACACATTATTGGACAACGCAATAGCTTATTACCAATGGTGACACTGCGCATTATCGACCAGTTGGAGTGCCTCTTTCCGCAAAACAGCGCCTTGCTCTCCATTGTAAAACGCAACTTTGCATGGCGACTCAAAGTGGAGAGCACAGGGTAGAACGGGAGATATTCTTTCATGCTCAATGCACACGATGTCCTGAACACATGCCCACGCCGCAAGGCCGTAGGCATCACCAAGGGGCCAGGAGAGAGCACCCACGAGTACACCTTCGTCTCACGTGACGATGAACAAGTGCTGAAAAACGGCGAATATGTCTACTATGAACTCACTGACCCGCAGCAGTCAGGACAAAACGGTGCTACTCTGCGTCACGTGCTTGGGCGCATCATCAAACGTGTGCCACTTAAGCTCTATCCAGACACTTTTCTGGGTGAGCCTGAGATTCCACCAGCACAGGTGGCAGCGATGGTGGGTTACAATGCACGCACCAACGAATTATTTGAATTGCACGTAGCAATTATGGGCTACTA
>JAFATZ010000220.1 GCA_019243675.1 Ktedonobacteraceae bacterium
GCGAAGGAGGGGGTGAGGTAGGACGTCTACCCGCACGGGAAGGTACTTGCGTACCGTGGTATGCTAGGTGAAGGTGCCTGAGTATAGGAATCATGGACTGACCTCCTGGAAGAGGAAGTGAGCCTCGTCTGGAGTCAAGTTATCCACAGGTAGGAAATGTCACCAAAAAGCTAAGACTATCGTGATAAAATGTATAGACAGGAAAGTAGCAAAGGAAATCATTGTTCATGCACTTCTGCATCACGATACGACTCATATGAAATGATAAAGGGTATGATATTTAGCTAGAGGAGTTGCGTACATGCAAGAACAGACGCAAGCATTTTCTGGGCAGTCTGTGGAGCAGTGGATAGACACATCTTTGTTGAGTACTGCTGAGCGAGAACAGGCACCGATACAGTGGAACGATACCAAACCCGAGTATCTACAGGGTCACTGTGTGCATGGATTATTTGAGCAGTGCGTGCAGCGTAATCCCGATAGCATTGCCTTGGCATATGGGGATGCACAGCTTAGTTATAGCGAACTAGATCGGCGGGCCAATCAACTAGCACACTATTTACAGCAGCAAGGTGTTGGACCAGAGATATGCGTGGGACTCTGTCTGGAGCGCAGCCTGGATCTGGTCATCGCGATCATTGCAGTGCTCAAAGCGGGAGGTTGCTATCTACCTATAGATGTCTCGTTACCGCAAGAGCGCTTGCTCTACCAACTCCACGACGCTCAGGTACTGCTTATCATTACACAAACACATTCTGTCGACAAGCTGAGCGGTTGTCAGGCTGAGCGGTTGTGCTTGAATCAGAGTTCATGGTTGTTCCAGCAGGAAGATATGACTGCTCCACAGACTCCTGTAGAACCGGAGAATCTCGTGTATGTCATCTATACCTCCGGTTCTACAGGGCGTTCTAAAGGAACTATGATTACCCATGCGTCCCTTTGCAATCTGCTGTTTTGGCATGTCCAGAACTTTGGTCTGCAATCCACCGATCGGGCCACGCACCTAGCAGGTTTAGGCTTCGATGCCAGCGTGTGGGAACTTTGGCCACCTTTGCTTGTTGGAGCAAGCATTACTCTGCTGGATGATCCCACGCGGCTAGCTCCCGAACAGCTTCTCCACTGGTTCGCTGAGCAGGCCATTACCATCAGCTTTGTGCCCACGCCGCTCACGGAACGACTGCTTGAGGAGTCGTGGTCGACGTCATTGTCCTTACGGATGCTACTGACAGGAGGAGATCGGCTTCATCGTGTACCTCGCACTTCACTTCCCTTCCAACTGATCAACAACTATGGGCCAACAGAAGCCACAGTAGTGGCGACATCAGGGGTGGTGGAAACGGGAGAAGCGGTGGCCGATCAAGCGCCAGATATTGGTCGAGCCATTACCAATATGCAACTGTATGTACTCAATGAGCAGATGCAACTGGTACCAATCGGTGTAGAGGGTGAACTCTACTTGGGTGGTGTGCAACTCGCACGAGGCTATCTACGACGACCAGACCAGACCGCTGAGCGCTTTCTACCTCATCCCTTCAGTACGCAGCCTGGCGCTCGGCTCTATCGTACAGGGGACGTGGTGCGCTATCTGCCTGATGGGCGGCTGGCCTTTGTGGGACGCAATGATTTCCAGGTGAAAGTTCGTGGCTATCGCATCGAGCTAGGTGAGATCGAACATGCCTTGCTTGAGCATGCGACCGTGCGTGAATGTGTTGTAGTTGCGCAAGAAGATCGTTTAGGCACTAAACATCTGGTGGCTTATGTGGTAGTGAAACAAGCAGAAGGAGAGCAGAAGGCTACAGTTTCTGCTGCGTTACAAAATGCTGTGCGTGAACGCTTGCCCGAGTACATGGTGCCCTCCGCAATTGTTGTGCTTGATGCTTTGCCCTTGACCGCCAATGGCAAAGTGGACCGACAAGCTCTACCTGCACCCAAGCAGTACCATAGTGGCCCTCACCAGCCTTCATATGGTGCTCCGCAAACCAAGGTCGAACATCTCTTGGTCCGCATTTGGAGTCAGGTGCTGCGTCTGCCTCAGGTTAGCGTCCATGACAACTTCTTTGCCTTGGGCGGGGACTCCATTCTGGGTATCTCTATGATCGCTCAGACCCGCCAGGCCGGACTTCACATGACCATGAAGCAGCTCTACCAAGCTCCTACAATTGCCCAATTGAGCACCATCGTCACTCCACTGGCCTCTAGCCAGTCAGCACAACAGTCTGTGAGTCGGGGTATGCTGACCTTGACCCCGATTCAGCGCTGGTTCTTTGAGCTGCAGCTTGCCAACCCACACCATTGGAATCAAGCATTTCTTTTCCAACTCCCTCCATCTCTTTCTGTGCCATTGCTCAAGCAGGCTTTGCACTGGGTCATCGACCAGCACGATGTCTTCCGCTTACGCTTTGCGCAGACCTCTCATGGCAACTGGCAGTCCCGCTATCAGCAGAGCACTGGAGGAATTCTCTTTTCTTTTCTTGATTTGAGAAACTTGCCCGAAGAGGTGCAAGTCAGCCACATGAGCGAGTGCTGTACACATGCACAAGCTAACTTGCACATCGGAAAAGGTCCACTGGCACGAGCTGTACTTTTCCGTCTGTCTGGCATACAGAAGTATCGCCTGCTGCTGGCGATTCATCATTTAGTGATCGATACGGTGTCCTGGCGCGTGCTGTTGGAAGACGTGACGCTGGCGTACCGTCAATTGCTCGACCACCAGCCGCTGGAAGCTCTCCAGCCAAGCAGCTCCTTCCAGCAGTGGGCAGAACGACTGGTGGGCTATATGCAGACGGAGGCCATACACAAAGAGTATACCTTCTGGCTCCGGCAACAGCAGTATCTTGAACGACCAGAGCATGCTTTACCTGTCGATGATCCATCTGGCAAAAATACGGTGGCTTTGCTCCGCAGCGTTGAGTTGAAATTGAGTAGAGAGGAGACGCACCTCTTACTGCGAGATCTGCCACAGCGCTACCGTGCCTCTATTGAGGAGGTGTTGTTGACCGCGCTCGGGTTGGCCTTCCATGACTCCTTTGGCAGGTCAGACATTGTCATTGATCTAGAGGGTCATGGGCGTGAAGAACTCTTTGCCGACGTGGACCTCTCGCGAACCGTAGGTTGGTTTACGAGCAAATTTCCCGTTCTCTTGGAACTAGGAGCGCAGCCGGAGGCTATTGAGGCCCTGCGGACGACCAAAGCGATGCTGCGACAACTGCCGCAACGCGGTATTGGCTATGGCCTCTTGCGCTATCTGCATCCAGATACTACCGTGAGAAATAGCCTACGGGGCAGGTATGAGCCCCAGGCTAGTTTGAACTATCTGGGCCAGTTTGATCAGGTCATGGGCAGTGATGCACTTTTTCCACTTGCGTCCGAGCCATCTGGAATGGCTCACGGACCTGAGAACCAGCGCATCCACCAGTTATATGTCCTCGCTATGATCGTCGGGGATCAGTTGCAGATCTCCTGGCAGTACAGCGCTCAGTTACACCGAGCTGAAACGATTCAGCAACTGACCCGATACTATCTGACGCGCTTACGGCAACTTATCTCCTCCTCCCAGCAAGTTACCAGCCGTGGTGCCTTCCCTTATATCCCTGATGATTTTCCCCTCCTCCACATCTCACAGTCATCGTTGGATCACCTACTGCATCAGATTTCTAGGTCTGGAAGGCCCTCCGAACATATCGCTATCTCAAGACAAGTGCAGGATATCTATCCACTTTCAGGGATGCAAGCTGGTCTTCTCTTTCATAGTCAGGCTGTTCCAGACAGCGGGCTTTATGTAGTACAAGTGAATCTCCTCATCGAGGGTACCTTGCGTCTGAGCGCTCTCATTCGCTCATGGCAGCGGATTATTGCGGCCCATTCCATCCTACGCACCAGCTTTATCGGTGAACAACCGCTGACCCAAGTTGTCTGGCAGTGTGTCCCTCTGCCTCTGGTGGTCATAGATTACACTGAGCTTTCCAGTGAGGAACAGCAGCAACACTTGCGGACCTACCAGCGGGAGGATCGGCAACGTGATTTTGTAGAGCAGCACGCTCCGTTATTACGCTTAACCTTGTTCCACTTAGGACCACAGCAACTCTATGTGCTCTGCAGCTTCCATCACGCCATTCTGGACGCCTGGAGTATTACTCTGCTACTCAACGAGCTCTTCTCGCGCTATGAGATGCTCGCGCAAGGCCAGGAGCTGGTGGTGCCAGCCAGCCGTTCCTATCGCGATTATATCGTCTGGCTGCATCAGCAGGATCAGCAGGCCGCCGAACAATTCTGGTGTGAGGAACTGCGCGGTTTCACCGAGCCGACACCATTGCCACTCAAACAGGCCCATGTGTCCAAGCAGAGAATCGTAGAGTCAACCTATGGGAAACAGACAGTTCGACTTTCGTCTGTAGTAAGCGGGCGACTGGGGACCCTTGCTCGCGAACTACACGTGACCGTAAATACGCTGATGCAAGCGAGTTGGGCCTTTGTGCTGAGCCGATATAGCGGTCAGCCAGAAGTGCTCTTTGGTATGGTCGTGGCTGGACGCAGTCCGGAACTCGTTGGAGCAGAATCAGTCGTTGGACTCTGTATGAACACTGTACCGGTACGTATCCCTGTGCCTTGCCAAGCAATGGTGGGAGACTGGCTGCGGCATATCCATGAACGCCTGGCGATGATGCAGCACTATGACTATTATTCGTTACTACAGATCCAGGGGGTAAGCGAGATCACGCCCGGTTTGCCCTTATTTGATAGTATTTTCGCCTTTGAGAATCACCCGGTTGAGCAGAGGCAATATGGACATCTATGTGTACGGCGCTTCGGTGATGAGGAGCAGACGCATTACCCACTGGCAGCCGTTGTGCTTCCTGGCGAACAGTTGGAACTGTCTCTGAGTTACCAAGAACAGTTGATGGAGCAGGAAACTGTTGCACGAATGTTGAGGCTCTGGCAAGAGGTACTAGAGGTGATCGGGCAGCGAGTGGAGCAGAAGGTCACGGACTTGCCGCTCCTCACTGCTCATGAGCGAGAACAGATGCTCATTGCATGGCAGGCAATACAAAAGGTAGATATTCAGGAAAAGTGTGTACAGGAGTTGTTCGAACAGCAGGCCGAGCGCCAGCCGGATGCCATTGCCTTGGTGCAAGCTGATGCTCACCTCACCTATGGCGACCTGAACCGACGCGCTAATCAACTGGCTCATTACCTGCAGCGAGATGGTGTGGGGCCTGAAGTGCTGGTGGGTGTGGTCCTGGAAAGGAGCCTGGAACTTGTAGTGGCCGTGCTGGCCGTGCTCAAGGCTGGTGGTGGGTATGTGCCAATGGAGGTTTCCTTGCCGCAGGAACGCCTGCTCTATCAGTTGCGTGATGCTCAGGTGAGACTGGTGCTCACTCACGCGCATGTGAGTGAGCGATTGGTCGACAGTCATCTACCCGTGCTGTGCCTGCATAGTGAGCAGGAGCCATTCTTGCAGCAACCCATCAGCCAGGCTGAGCAGCGGGTGCAGCCGCAGAACCTGGCCTATGTAATCTACACGTCGGGTTCGACTGGCCGACCCAAGGGCACGATGATTACGCATCAGAGTCTCTCGAATCTGGTGTCTTGGCACCTTCAGTCCTTTGGCTTGGCGGCAACTGATCGAACCACGCAGGTAGCTGGTCTAGGCTTTGATGCCAGCGTGTGGGAACTGTGGCCTGCGCTTGTGGCGGGAGCGACCGTGACCCTACTGGATGACTCGGCTCATCTGATTGCTGAGCAGCTTGCTAGGTGGCTCACCGAGCAAGCTAGCACCATCAGTTTTGTACCCACACCCCTTGCTGAGCTCCTGCTTGAGCAAGTTTGGTCGCCCATGTGTGCCTTGCGCATCCTACTGACGGGAGGCGATCGGCTCCATCGACCACCTGAGCACAAACTGCCCTTCCAACTGATCAATAACTATGGCCCTACTGAAGCAACAGTGGTGGCCACCTCTGGTCCCGTCCAAGTGGCTGACCAAGCAAGCAGTAGAGCGCCAGATATTGGGCGTGCCATTGACAATACGCAGGTGTATGTGCTTGATGAGCGTATGCAGCCTGTGCCCATCGGCGTCGAGGGCGAACTGTATCTGGGCGGCGTGCCACTGGCGCGAGGCTATCTCGGGCGAGCCGATCTGACCGCCGAGCGCTTTGTACCCCATCCCTTCTGTATCCAGCCCGGTGCTCGGCTCTATCGCACTGGCGATCTCGTGCGGTATTTATCCGATGGGCGGCTGGAATTTGTGGGACGAAGCGACTTGCAGGTGAAAGTGCGCGGCTATCGCATTGAGTTGGGAGAGATCGAACAGGCACTCCTGGCGCATCCTGCTGTTCGGGAGTGTGTTGTCATTGCTGGCGATCATCAAACTAGCAGCGAGCAGATTCTTGCCTATGTGGTGCTTTCACTGACTTCCACTGCTCCACAGGCCGCCCTTTTACAACAGATTCTGGGTGCCCTCCGTCAACGTTTGCCGGATTACATGATGCCCGCTCATCTTGTTGTGCTTAATACTCTGCCTGTGACCGCCAATGGCAAAGTCGATCGACGTGCTCTTCCCCCACCCCAATTGGCTCTGGAGCAGGAGCAGACCACCCAGCGCCTGCGCGGACCAATTGCAGAACTGCTAGCTGGCATCTGGCAAGAGCTCTTGCACGTCTCGCATGTCAACTCACACGATGATTTCTTCATGCTAGGAGGCCACTCCCTACTGGCCATGCAGGTCGTAGCCCGAGTGCATCGGCAGATGGGGGTGGATTTGCCGTTGCGCGTGCTCTTTGAGGCTCCTACCTTGACGGCCTTGGCAGAACGTGTACAGCAGGCAGTGAGGGCCGAGCATCGCTCGCTCTTGCCTGCGTTACAGCCATCTCTAGCAAGCACCCCTGCGCCCCTGTCCTTTGCCCAAGAGCGGCTCTGGTTCCTGGAGCAATTGCAGCCTGGGCAGCCGACCTATCACGTCCCGCTGATTGTGCGTCTGTGCGGTCCACTCAATGCCTTCGCTTTACAAGCCAGCTTGCGCTTGGTGGAAGCCCGTCAGCAGGTGCTGCGCCTGCACATTGTAGAGCACGAGGGGCAGGCTGTCCAAGCCCTGCTGCCAGCAGGCAGTTCACCCCTGATGCATCTTGATCTGAGCGAGCTTGCGCCCACCGAAGGTGATGCTGAATGGCGTCGGCTGGCTCGCTACGAGGCACATCAGTCCTTCGACTTGCGAAGAGGTCCCTTGTGGCGTGCGCGTTTGCTGCGGCTTGAGACGCAGGAGTGGATGCTCCTGGTGACGGTGCATCATCTGATCACTGATGGCCGTTCCATGCAACTGTTGCTCCAAGAGCTGACACAATGCTATCTGGCTCATCAGCAGAGCAGCAAAGTGCCGTTAGTCGCCCTCCCGATCCAGTACAGTGACTATGCGCAGTGGCAACGCCAGTGGATGCAAGGAGAGCTTTTGGAGGCTGAGCTAGCCTATTGGCGCGAGCGCTTGGCCGACCTCAAGCCGCTCCAGTTGTCCACTGATCATCCGCGCCCGGCTGTGCAAGGCACGCGTGGGGCACGAGAGCATCTGCACCTAGCAGCGTCCTTGCATCAGCACCTGTTGGCGTTGAGCCAACAAGAAGGGGTGACGCTGTTCATGACGCTGCTGGCGGGCTGGCTGCTGGTGTTACAACGCTACAGTGGCCAAACTGATCTGGCGGTGGGTACCCCGATTGCCAATCGCAGCCAAGTCGAATTGGAAGGACTGATCGGCTTGTTCGTCAACACGCTAGTGCTGCGTTGCACGGTTGACGGGCAAGCGCGTGTACGCGAGTTGCTGGCACATGTGCGTGAAGTGACTCTGGGAGCCTACAGCCATCAAGAGGTCCCCTTTGAGCAGATCGTGGAGGCCCTTCAGCCGAGCCGTGATCTAAGCCACTCTCCTCTCTTCCAGGTCATGTTTGCTGAGCAACAAGATATCCTGCCTCAACAGCATGGGCAGGACATTACCTTACTCCTTGAAGAGCCTTTGCTCGAGGCTACTACGTTTGACTTGTCGCTCTTTGTGCAAGAAAACAGTCAAGGGATTGACGCTTGGATGGAGTATAGCACCGATCTATTTGAGCCAGAGACGGT
>JAFATZ010000256.1 GCA_019243675.1 Ktedonobacteraceae bacterium
GTTAACTCACTCACAACATCGTAGCGCCCGTAGGAGGGCATAAGGTACACGCCCTGCACCATATTCTGTGCTTCCGTGAGCATTTCCTGAGCCAGGCGTAGCCCCTCTTCGTGACCGCGCTCACCTGCTGCACGCATGCTTGTACGCACTGCATCGGGAATGGTAATCCCTGGTACCTCGTTGTGCAAGTACTCGGCGTGTCGTGAGCTATGCAAAGGAATACAACCAAGCAGCATGGGAATTGGCGGCTTGCCTGCTCGCTCTAGGAAACGTTGTAGAGGAGCTACTTCATAAATCGGCTGCGTCATGATAAAATGCGCGCCTGCTGCAACCTTCCTGCGGAACTTTTCGATCTCGTGGTCCACCTCTTCATCGGTCATGTTCAGGTTCAGCGCGCAGCCAATATGAAACGAAGCGTGAGCGCCTATGGACGAACCTGCAGCATCGTGTCCTGCATTCATGCCCTGTATGACCTGAATCAGCCCTATCGAGTCTACGTCCCACACACCCGTTGTATTGGGATAGTCACCCACGCGCACAGGGTCGCCTGTGAGCGCGAGAATGTTACGAATACCCAGGGCATGGGCACCCAGCAACTCGGACTGTAGCGCCATCAAGTTACGGTCTCGCGTCGTAAAGTGAATAATTGTTTCGCTGCCCAAACGATCCTGTAGCAAGCGCGCCATGGCGATGCAGCCCATACGTACTCTCGCCATTGGGCTGTCGGCGATATTAATGCAATCAGCACCAGCCTTTTGTAGCAAGGCAGCTCCTTCAAGGATCTTAGCTGGATTGAGTCCCTTGGGTGGGTCCAGTTCTACGCTCACAACGAACTCGTTGGCCGCTAGCTTTTCCTGTAGTCGTGTTCTGGTGCCTTGTTGTGGTAAGATAGCCTCTTGCTCTACTATCTTGATCTTTTCTTTGAGGGGGGCTATCTTTGCTTTCTCATGTACTACAACGGCGTCTCCACAGCCGTAGCAATCATCAAGTGCTCTGCGCATAGCGGCAATGTGATGGGGCGTGGTACCACAGCAGCCACCAATCAGGCGCACTCCAGCTTTAGCGAAGCGCAGCGCGTAGTCTGCAAAGTAGTCGGGGGTTGCGACGTAGAAGAAACGGTTATCAATGCGTGTGGGCAGACCGGCATTTGGTTGTGCTGAAAAGAGATGGGTATATGACTGCTCTTTGGCGGCTGCAATCATTTCTAGCATGACATCTAATGTACCAGCAGGTCCGACGCTACAATTGGCCCCTATCACATCAGCGCCCAAGTCGCTAAGCACTGCCTGCACTCGTGAGGGAGATTGGCCAGAAAGGGTGTGACCATCTTCATAAAAGCTCATCTGTGCAACGATAGGCAGTCCACCGACCTCCTGGGCAGCGAGCACAGCCTGCCGTAGTTCTGCAAGATTGGAGAAGGTTTCGAGGATCAGCAAGTCAACCCCACCCTCTTGTAGGGCAGCGATCTGTTCGCGGAACAGGTCGCGTAGCTCACTTAAACGCTGTTCGTCGGGGGCCTGAAACGGTCGTCCGCTCGGACCGACAGCTCCAGCGATGAAGACGGGCTGGCCTGCTATTTCTCGTGCTTCACGCGCTAGGCGCACCCCGCGAAAATTAATGTCGCGTACGCGTTCATCCAATTGATGTTTTTCAAGCCTAGCGCGGTTTGCCCCGAAGGTATTCGTCTCGATGATCTGCGCACCTGCTGCAATATACTCCGTGTGGATGCTCTGAATAAGCTGGGGCTGTGTCAAGTTGAGCGCGTCAAAGCACTGCTCATAGGGTATGCCGCGAGCATAAAGTACTGTACCCATTGCACCGTCGCAGAGCAAGGGCCGCTGTCTGAGCTGTTCGAGTAGTGGATGCTGCATTGAAAGCACTTCTCCTGCTTAGCTAGAAAGATGTTTTGTGGTTATTGTACTCCCTTTATAGTCTGGAAACGCTGCTGAAAAGCTGCTTTACTTGACAGTTGAATCCTGGCAGGAGTGGTGATTGTAGTATATCGGTTTCATTGAGTGTCTCGTGCAGTGTCAGCTTTGCCTTCTCACGTCGATAGATTTCAAGACGTCGTTCTTGCCAGTTCACAACCCAATATTCATCAACGCCACGCCGTGAATACAGCTTAAGCTTGACTTCACGGTCTCGGCGTGTATTTTCTGAACCTGGGGAGAGAACTTCAATCACTAGTTCAGGAGAAGTATGCAGTTTCCCGTCCGCTTGCAGTGCGCCCCTCAATCGTTGCTGGCTTGTCCAAACGACATCGGGGGCAACATCATCATCATCAGCAAAGATCAGCCCTGGTGCAAAATTTGCCTCGCCAGCTTGCGTTTGATCGCTCCACATCTGAAGGAACATGGCTAGCCGAACACAAACGAACTGGTGATGATAATGTGGCTGTTTTGACACGTATAATTCTCCGTCAACAATTTCGTATCGCTTGCCGTTATCTGGCAAGAGTGCTAAGTCGTGTGAGTTCCAATGAAGTGCTTGCATGCCTTCTCTCTCTGTTTGTGATTCTCAAGCTTTTTCCGATCTAACAGGTGTTGGCTACATTGTAGCATACTCATAAGAATCTGCTCTCTGTCATAAAAGTCTCCTTATCCTTCAGCATGAGCAATGCTCAAGAGATTGGTGTCAGCACTGACAAATGTGGGGGTTACTCCAAGGGGCATAAGTACTGTGCGTACTTTGAGGCTACATGCTAGCTGTATGGCATCGTAGGCGCGCAACCTATGAGAAAAGAAAAGGGCGACCTAAATGGATCGCCCTCTTCCTTAAATGATATACCTATTGAAAGGCTACGCGTTACCGTGCGTTCACTTTCACTGTGCGAGCCTTGGCATGCTCTGCCTTGGGTAGCGCCAGTGTCAGGATACCGTCGGCGTAGTGAGCCTCAACGCGCTCGGCGTTGATAGGAGTGGGAAGGGTGAAAGTGCGATGGAACTCACCGGCCTGATAGCCATTCCACAGAACAGTTGCACCTTCGGGAGCAGCGAAGTGGGTATGCCACTTCAGGGTCAGGGTGTCTTGCTGAGTGGTAATGTCCACATCCTCAGCCTTCACACCTGGCATTGGAATTTCCAGCACGAAGCCCTCTTGGGTCTCGTAAAGGTTAGCGCCCATACCGCGACCAGCCCACTGGGAAGTAGGATAGATAACGCTATCCTCGAAAAGATGCTGCATAGCTTCACGCAGAGAAACAAATTCGTTAAATGGGTTGTAACGAGTGATGTTAGCCATTGATGTTTATCCTTTTCTTTCTACTTGTTTATTTTGAACGGATCTGGTAGAACCTCGTTCGTCCGTTTCGTTTACGTTCACAGTATATCCTCTGATTCGTTAGAAAGACGTATGCAATGTATAAGAAGATTGTTAGAAAAATTGATAGTCATCCTATCAAAGTTTATCTTCTTTGCTTGTCTGACGCTCTTTTCTGCGACGCAGGAAACCGTAAGCCTGACTAGACAATGAAAAGACTACTGTGAAGCCCCGTTGACATGAGGTAGTACAATGCCTTTACTCGTGTTACAATGAGGAAGAGATACGTTGTCTAGTTCAGGAGGGGTAACATAGTATGACCTTTGCCACCGACCTTATTGTGAGAAACGCTAGAGGTTCCACGATTGCATTTGTAGAGATTAAAAACCTACAAGAGCTATCTCGTGACCTAGCTATAGGCATACGCCATGATTTAATTGAGTACGGCTGGATTCCGGCGCAAACTCCCTACTTTTTACTTCTTTCGCAGGACGTTGGTTTTCTGTGGAAAGAGCCGAAGACAGACGATCTGGATATGCCGCCAACCTATGAGTTTGCGATGACCAGTGTGGTAGACCGCTACCTAGATAAAGATCCAGGAAGAAGATTGTATGGTGAAGAGCTAGAATGGCTCGTCTTGGAATGGTTACTCTCTCTAGCTGGAGAGGTACAACCAGAAGCAGAGGAACCGGAACGCACGTTTGCCCGCTCCGGTTTTAATGACTCTATTAAAGGGGCTGCTGTCTTGTTTGGAGATGCTGCGTGATTGTCTATGTCGAGTCGAATTTTGTCTTGGAGATTGCATTAGGCCAAGAACAAGCCTCGCACGCTACGTCAATCCTAGCGCTTGCAGAAGGTGGAAACATAGAACTCGCATTCCCAAGCTTTGCGCTAAGTGAGCCTTTTTCGGCGATTACATATCGTCGTAGCAAACTGACGAATCTCTTCAATTCTTTAGAACTGACCTTAAGAGAAGTTGAGCACTCAGAGCCACTCAAACAAATTGTTGTGAACATGAGACTGTATTTTCTTCTAATGCAAAACCCTACAATTTACGAATCTCGGAAATTATGTCATCAGCAAGTTCTAGAGAGGTTGCAGTTGTCTTGTCTAATCTTGAAAGCTTGTCTCTATAGTCTGCCTGGTTTCGGAACAGTCGCAGACGATTTAAATTCTGACCTATTTCTTTACGCCGCCTGTCGCTACTACTTAGGAATGCATTTTGAACTTCTGCATGGACCTGTCCACCTTCCGAAAGCACAATTTTTTCCTTATCACGCAAATGATTTCTTGCTTTACAGAACGCCGCATAATAGGCTCTACTAATCGCAGAACGTAGCTCTGCTTCTTTACTTGAATGAATTATCCCTTGTTGATAAAGATTACGTGCTAATGCAAGATAATCAGACCACTCAAAGCTCATTGAAACTCCACAGTAATGCAAAGTTTTCCTTGTGCGCGATCTAGAGCGTTTAACCACCAGTCTTCGTCAAGTTGCTTGAGCCTAGCGAGGGCTTCATTTGATGGAAGGCTTGTAGCAATAAATGCTACTAGTTGCTCATCTGTAGGTGCTTCTGGGTCAGTATCGATTTCGAGAAAGACTTCTGAGCCTGGAAAGAATTTCGCAATATGGAAACGTGCCTCCAGTAAAAGCAGAATAAGAAATTGTTTCGTTTCAAGAAATCTAAGAATTTTTTGCTTGTTCCTGAAAGAGTACACCGCCTCCAGTCGTTGATGCTGAGCTTCAAAAGCGTAAAATATTGAAGTCGATTTCTGCTGCCACCAGCTTTGTTTTGCCTCTTGAAGAGCACGCGAGATATTTGCTGAACTTAATGTAGATTTAGTCTCTAAAGACATAAGGCTGGCCTCAGACCAAGGTCTTTTAGAGAGGAGAGGTTTTGGGGGTATAGTAAGAAATGGCATTTACGCTTGTATCTCCTTGAATATTTGCCGCAATTTATCTGTGATACAGGCTTCAAAAATTTCTTCAACATTTTTGTGTGCAGTATCTACCCATTTGAGAAGATTATCTAGTTCAACCTCTTTCGGCTTAGTAAGAATATAATTAATGTCTAGTATGAGACTAATGGTATTAGGTGCATCAGTATTGATAGTTGTCAGTTGAAGGTTTATGCTATCTCTTGTATTCTCACGAGGTAGCAGAACACCTACAACAAATACGCTAAATTCCTGGGGAAGTTCTTTCCCGAGAAAAGGACGAAAGTTGAGATAATCTTCTAGTTCTATATTGTGCTCGAATTCGATGCGATTAATATATCGTAACGCAACATGAGAAACTGTTTTGGGGTGTACTACTTCTTTATATGCCTGAAGGCTTTTTTCTATTAATGGCAAGAACTCTTGCCAAGAAGAATACGGTTTCAACTGATTGATCGTCAAAAGATTTTGGCCGACTTGTACAAGACTCGTTCCATCTTCACGCAGAAACTGCATTAGAGGTATGGCTCCAAATTGTTGTATGATACCTTCTGCATTTCCTGTGATGGCGGCATTGATTTGCGCTACTTGGTTCCGTCTAGGAAAAGTTTCTTGTATCTTCTCATACATAAGCCCTGGAATAGTGAGATCCCAGAAAGAGTCTGGATCAAATTTAAATTCACATAGAGCTTCGATTACTGGAGGGCTTTCGTATCTTCTTCCCACAGCCAAATCACTCCTTTTTGTAGAACTTACTGTGTGCTTTCACCATATCATGTTTCTTATCGCCACTTCAAGTCTTTCTAAGTTAGAAGATTAGAACGTTAGAGCGGTTCGTGTTGCTTTCTCGCAGCCATACTGCTACAATGCAGCAGAGCAACTACATGTAATTGGGAGGAATGTACGTGTTGGTAAATCAACAATCAGCAACCAAAGATATAGAACGCTTA
>JAFATZ010000328.1 GCA_019243675.1 Ktedonobacteraceae bacterium
GTGCATACTGCATCGCTTTGTGACACCCTAGACGAACTCTAATATTGAAGAGCTTTGTATTTGTGACATAAACGGTGTATTATCTTAACTACACTCTATCAAGAAGGAGAGACTGATGTTTTGACCGAGCTAGTATGGGATGGCAAGGACAAAGATGGCAAGAAGGTTGGGCCTGTCCGTATCGCTCTTCCCTTCCAGACAGTAGAAACTGTGAACGAGACGGCCCAACAACGTCAATTAACGCTCGATACGCTCTTTGCTGGACGTGAGACGGAATGGCGCAACCGTCTGATCTGGGGTGACAAAAAGTATGTGTTGCCTAGTCTGCTGCCTGAATTTGCTGGTAAGGTCAATTTGATTTATATTGATCCACCATTTGCCACTGGAGCGGATTTCTCCTTCGACGCCCATATCCCAGAGAGTGACGAAAGCTTTACCAAAGAACCAAGTATGATCGAACAAAAAGCTTATCGTGATACATGGGGACATGGTCTGGATAGTTATTTGCAATGGTTTTATGAAACAGTAATATTGCTTCGTGAATTACTAGCAGAGGAAGGAAGCATTTACGTACATCTTGACTGGCATATGGGGCATTATGCTAAGGTTGTACTTGACGAGATCTTTGGTCAGCATAACTTACAAGTTGATATAGCGTGGAAACGAGTGGCTTTCCGACATGACAGTGGGCACTTTGGTCAGGTATCCGATGCGATCTTTGTCTATTCAAAAAGTCAAAAATTCATATACAACAGGCAGTATACTCCATATGATGATCAATATGTAAGTAGTCACTATACAGCCCAGGATGCAGGAGGAAAATTTACAACTCATAATCTATCTGCTGCGGGTAAAGGGCAGTCCCGTAGATTCGGAGATCGTGTTATTGCGCCACCTCCTGGAACACACTGGCGCTTCTCTCAAGAAAATATTGATCGATTGATGGCGGAAGGTAAAATCGTTTTCACTTCAACAGGAAAACCTCGATACAAAATGTATGCTCACGAAATGCCTGGGAAGGTTATCGATTCAATCTGGACTGATATTTCACCGGTAAATTCTCAAGCAAAAGAAGATACCGGCTATTCAACGCAAAAACCAGAAGCGCTTCTAGAACGAATAATCACAGCCTCCTCCAACGAAAGTGATCTTATCCTCGACTGCTTCTGTGGCAGCGGCACCACCGCCGCAGTTGCCGAAAAGCTCGGGCGACGTTGGATCACCTGTGATTTAGGACGCTTTGCCATACATACTACTCGCAAGCGACTGCTCTCTATCGACAATGTAAAGCCGTTCGTTGTGCAAAACCTGGGCAAGTACGAGCGGCAGGCATGGCAGGCTGCTGAGTTCGATGAGCCAACACAGAAAGCCAATTTGCAGTTGCGTTACCGCAATTTCATCCTGCAACTCTATCACGCGACCCCCATTGATGGCTACACGTGGATACATGGTGTCAAGGGAGGGCGGCTGGTGCATGTTGGTTCGGTGGATGCGCCGATTGCGCTAGGTGAGGTGCGAGCTATCGTCAATGAGTTCTGGCGTGTCAGGGGCAAAGATGCCGGAGAGCATAGCAACGGTATTGATATCCTGGGCTGGGATTTTGCGTTTGACCTGAATGAGACCGCTAAACAGATGGCGGCTGACTCGAATATCAAGCTGACATTCAAGAAGATACCGCGTGAAGTGCTCGAAAAGAAAGCTGTCGAGCAGGGAGATATCAGTTTCTACGAGCTGGCCGCGCTCTCAGTCGAGGTGAAGCAGGTCAAAAAGTCGGTTGAGGTTGAGCTATGTAACTTTTTTGTGCCGCCTGACGACGTGCCCGAAGATATAAAAAACGCCATCAAGCATTGGAGCCAGTGGATCGATTATTGGGCCGTTGACTGGGATTACCGCGAGGATACCTTCCACAACCAGTGGCAAACCTACCGTACAAAAAAGGAACCGAAGATACTGCTGAAAGCTTTTCACAACTACGAGCAACCAGGAAACTACAGTATCGTCATCAAGGTCATCGATATCCTAGGCAACGACACCACAAAGGCCGTGACGGTGGATGTGAAATAATACAACTTTCGGGGGGTAACAGTGATGGCTCGTGGCGCTAAAACGAAAAAGATAAAAGAACAATCCAGCCTGTTTGATCTTTCCTCTTTTCTCAGGACGGCACCCTGTGTTCCAATGTTGCGCAAGCTGGTAACGGAGTGGAGAGCCAGCGGCTATCAGGGAGCTACCAGCACGACGCGCACGCTGCTCAATTACTGGTTTCTAGCCGATCACAAGTTACGCAATGGACAGCTCTTCAAGTACCACGACGCCCAGCGCGAGGCCATAGAGACTCTGATATATGTGTACGAGGTCGCACGGGTACGTACGCGCAAGGACCTGCTGGAGCACTATGTTTCCTCACATAATGAGCTGCGCCTGCCAAGCTATGACGAGTTTGCTCGCTACTGCACCAAAATGGCGACTGGTAGCGGCAAAACCAAAGTCATGGCACTGGCTATTGTCTGGCAATTCTTCAATGCTGTGCGTGAGAACGAAGCAGACTATGCCAAAACGTTCTTGATTATTGCTCCCAATGTGATTGTACTTGAGCGCTTGAAGAGCGATTTTGAGGGTGGCCGTATCTTCAATCTAGATCCGCTCATCCCACGCGAACTACAAATCTCCTGGGAGTTTGATTGTGTCATGCGCGGAGATGCCGAACGTGCTTCGGCGGAGGGCATGCTCTTTCTCACCAACATTCAGCAATTGTACGATAGGACCGAGCGTAAGCAAAACAGCAATGACGAAACTGAAATCATGACCGAAGTGCTTGGCCCGAAGCCGAAAGACGATGTGGGTAGCGACCTCACCAGCTTCACCGAGATGCTGGCAAAGCGCACAGGTCGCTTATTAGTGCTCAATGACGAGGCGCACCATACTCACGATGAAGAGAACGAATGGAACAACGTGATCCGCAACCTGCACACAAGTTTACCTTTAGCAGCCCAACTGGACTTTTCGGCAACACCCCGTTTCAACAAGGGCGCTTTATTCCCCTGGATCATCTCAGACTACCAGATCAGACAAGCTATCGTAGACAACATTGTCAAAAGGCCAGTCAAGGGCATCGCTGAACTGGAGGAAGCCAAGAGCAACGTCGCCAGTGAGCGCTACCAGGGATACCTCACAGCAGGGGTGGAGCGCTGGCGGGAATACAAGGAGCAACTGCAGAATCTGGATAAAATGCCCTTATTGTTCATTATGATGAATACAACCGAAGAGGCAGAAGACGTAGGAGACTGGCTACGCCACAAGTATCCAAGCGAATTCGGCGGAGAAAGAAGGGTGCTGGTAATTCATACAGACAAAACAGGCGAAATC